>JAIVJE010000329.1 GCA_020200195.1 Acidobacteriota bacterium
ACGCGGGTATCTCGAGGGCGCCGCCTCCGCGAACCTTGCTGGGTGAAGGTCCGCTCCGACGGCGCATCCTCATTCGACGGTGGCTTTTAGTTTGACAACAGTCCGGCTCATAGAAGCCGGACCGACGTCTCATTGCTTCACAATCTCCAGAAAGGCCGCTGCCGCCCGCGACAGTTCGGAACCGCGGCGGAACACGAACCGGACCTGGCGAGGGGAACTCAGCCCGGGCACGCGCACCGCGGCCAGGCGCCCGGCCGCGATCTCGGCGAGCGCGCAGCGCCGAGGCAGCAGGGCGACGCCGAGTCCCATCTCGACTGCCCGCTTGATCCCGTCCAGGCTCGGCAACGCGATCTGAATATTGATCGGGGCATGGCGCCGCTCGTACAGACGCAAGACGCGCTCGCGCGCGGGAGAGGGGTCGTTGTGGGCGATTACCGTCTGGCGGCCCACTTCCTCCATCGAGACCCGACGACGCGTCGCGAGCCGATGGGTGGGATGCGTGAGCATGACGAGCTCGTCGTTGCCGAGCGAGAGTGACTGGAGCGCCCGGTCGGGCGGCTGGAACGTCAACACGCCGAAGTCGAGTGTCCTCGCGAGCAGCTCGCCGGCGATCTGCCGCGACGGTACGCGCCGCACTTCAACCCGGACGTGTCCGTGCAGCTCGGCGAACCGCGCCATGGCGGGCAGCAGCGAATGGACCGCCGCCTCGTTGGCGCCAATCACCACGCGCCCGCGCCGCACGTGGTGCAGGTCACGCACCGCGGTTTCTGCATCCGCCGCGAGGTTGAGCAGCCTGACGGCGTGCTCGTGGAGCAGGCGGCCGGCCTCCGTCAGCGTGCCGTTTCTCGACGCCCGGTCGAACAGTCGATCGCCGACATCCACCTCGAGCCGCCGGATGGCCTGGCTGACCGCCGGTTGCGTCCGGCCCAACTTCTTCGCGGCACGCGAGAAGCTGCGTTCGGCGGCCACGACGACGAACGCATTGAGGTCCGGCAGCTGCATGCGGCTAAAGATAACAAATAGTTATCACAACACAAAAACTATAAATTGGACTTCGCCTGACCGCGCAGCGTACAACTGCCAGGGGAGGCATGATGCCGACGGACCGGCTGACGATTTTTGACACCACGCTGCGGGACGGTGAGCAGGCGCCCGGGTTCTCGATGCACGTCGACGAGAAGGTCAGGCTGGCTCGCCAGCTCGCCAGGCTCGGCGTGGACGTCATCGAGGCAGGATTCCCGATTGCGTCGGAGGCTGATGCCGAGGCCGTCCGGCGTGTCGCCGCCGAGGTCCGTGGCCCGGTGATCGCAGGGCTCGCCCGCTGCCATCCGGCGGACATCGATCGGGCCGGACTCGCGCTCTCACCGGCGGCGCGGCGTCGTATCCACACGTTCATCGCGACCTCCGACCTGCACCTAGCCCGGAAGCTGCGCATGACGCGCGAGACGTGCCTCGACGCGGCCGTCGCGGCCGTCCGTCGCGCCCGTCGCTACACCGACGACATCCAGTTCTCCGCCGAGGACGCCACCCGCAGCGATATGGACTTCCTGTGTCGCGTCGTCGAAGCCGTCATCGCAGCGGGGTGCACGACCATCAATCTTCCGGATACCGTCGGGTATTCGACGCCTGACGAAGTCGCGGCATTCTTCACGGCGATCATCAGCCGCGTGCCGCACTCCGACGCCGTCACCTTCAGCGCGCACTGCCACGACGACCTCGGGCTTGCGGCCGCCAACACCCTTGCGGCGGTCTGTGCGGGCGCGCGCCAGGTGGAGTGCACCGTCAACGGGATTGGGGAGCGTGCGGGCAACGCATCGCTCGAAGAAGTCGTGATGGCCACGCGCGTGCGTGCGGATCGCCTGCCGTTCACGACCGGCATCGACACCGCGCAGATTTTCCCATCCAGCCAGCTTCTGACGGAGCTGACCGGTCAGGCTGTGCAGGCCAACAAGGCGATCGTCGGCCGGAATGCGTTCGCCCACGAAGCGGGCATCCACCAGGATGGCATGCTGAAGGATCGCCGTACTTACGAGATCATGCGGCCCGAGGACGTCGGAGTGCCGCAGGCGACGCTTGTACTGGGAAAGCACTCGGGGCGGCATGCCGTGCGGCGCCGCTGCGAGCAGATTGGCGTCACGCTCGAGCCGCAGGAGCTCGACCAGGTCTACACCGCGATCGTGGCGCTGGCCGATCGGGAGAAGACGGTCAACGACAAGGATCTCGCGGCGGTCGTCGCCCGTGTCCGCGGAGGGGCCGCGGCCGCGCCGGCGGCCATCGTCCCGACCGCAGTCCCTGACTTCAACTCAACGCCGGCGGAAGTCGGTTACGGGCACGGCGTGTAACACGCTAGGTCGGGTTGTCGTCGCCGCTCGTCAGCGTCTGCTGGCGCAACGCCGCGGCGCCGAGCAGCCCTCCCATCCCATCGACTCCACCGCGGAACTCGGCACGAGCATGAGCGCGCCTTTCTCCTTCAATCCTTCATACAGCATGTTCATCGCGCGCAGATGCAGCGCGGTAGGATTCTGATGATAGGACTGCGACGCCGTCGCGAACGACTGCGCGATTTCGACCTCGGCCTGCCCGAGAATGACGCGGGCCTGCTTTTCACGTGACGCTTGCGCTTCCCGTGACATCGCATCCTGCAGCGACTCGGGAATGATCACGTCCCGCATCTCCACCGACTGGACGGTGGCGCCCCACGGATTCGAACGCTGGTCGATCAGCTGCTGAAGCTCCTCTTCGATCTTTTCGCGCCCCCGCAACAGGTCGCCCAGGGAAGTCCTGCCGATGATGTCGCGCAGCGCCGTCTGGGCGGCCCAGCTCACCGCCTGTGGATAATCCTGCACCTCGAGCGCGGCTTTCTCCGGGTCGTACACTTGCAACCGCCCCCCACGGGATGCCTAGACCCCCGAAAATGCTCCAGAAATGTCTATTCGACCGTAACGCTCTTGGCCAGATTGCGGGGTTGATCGACATCGCACCCGCGGCGGACGGCGATGTGGTACGCCAGCAACTGCAGAGGCACGACCATCAGAACCGGGGTGAGCAGCGGGTGCGCGTCCGGGACCGCGATCAGGAAATCATCGGCGGGGTCGAGCACCTCCTGGATGCTGTTGTGACCGACGGTGGCCAGCGCCACAACGGATCCCCCGCGCGCCTTCGCTTCCTGAATGTTGCCGACCATCTTGTCGAACACGTGATCGTGCGGTGCGATGGCCACAACCGGCATCTGCTCGTCGATGAGCGCAATCGGCCCGTGCTTCATCTCCCCGGCGGGATACCCTTCGGCGTGGATGTACGAGATTTCTTTCAGCTTCAGTGCTCCTTCGAGCGCGATGGGGTAGTTGATCCCGCGGCCAAGATACAGGAAGTCGCTGCGCTGATAGAACCGCTTCGCGATCTCCTCCGTCTGCGGCTCACACTTGAGCGTCTGCTCGAGCAGGAGCGGAAGCTGGATCAATGCCTCGAGGTGGGGCCGGGCGGCGGCCTCCGTCATGGTGCCGCGGATCTGTCCGAGGTACATCGCGAACAGGTGCAACGCCACGAGCTGTGACGTGAACGCCTTCGTCGACGCGACCCCGATTTCGGGCCCTGCGTGCGTGTAGACGGTGCCCTCGGTCTCGCGGGTTGCCATGCTCCCGACGACGTTACAGATAGAGATGCTGCGGGCCCCCTTCTTTTTGGCCTCGCGTAACGCAGCCAGTGTGTCGGCCGTTTCCCCCGACTGCGTGATCACGACCGCGAGCGTGTTCTTCGACACAATCGGATCGCGGTAGCGATACTCGGAGCCATAGTCCACATCGACTGGCACCCGAGCCAGCGATTCGATCAGGAACTTACCGACGAGCGCGGAGTGCCAGGACGTGCCGCACGCAAGAACGACCACGCGCTCGATCTCTCGAAGATCCTGGTCGGGTATTTCGATCTCCTGTAGAAACACCTTGCCGCGCTCGAGCGACGCGCGCCCGAGCACCGTCTCCTTGGCCGCCCAGGGCTGCTCGAAGATCTCCTTGAGCATGAAGTGCTTGTATCCGGCCTTCTCCGCCATCACCGGATCCCACGACACTCGCGTGCTCTTCTTCGACACCGCCCGGCCAGAATAATCGGTGAACTCCACCCCCTTCGGCGAGATGACGGCCATCTCTTCGTCGCCGAGAAACACGACGTCGCGGGTGTGGCTGAGGATCGCCGGGATGTCCGAGGCTACGAAAAACTCCCCGTCGCCGAGACCGACGACGATCGGAGGCCCGTTCCGCACCGTGACGATCTTGTTCGGGTCGTCGGCGGAGATCAGCACGAGCGCGAACAGTCCGCGTATGTAGAGCAAGGCTCTCCGCACGGCATTCTCGAGTCCATCGCCTTTGGTCTCCCGTTCGACGAGATGGGCGACGATCTCAGTGTCCGTCTCCGTGACGAACCGGTGTCCCTCTTTCTGCAGCTGTTGCTTGAGGTCCAGGTAGTTCTCGATGATGCCGTTGTGCACGACCACGATGCGGCCCGAGCAGTCGCGGTGCGGATGGGCGTTCTCCTCGGTCGGACGGCCGTGAGTGGCCCATCGCGTGTGCCCGATTCCGTACTCCCCTTCCAGCGGTTCGGTCGCGATGACCTCCTCGAGGCGGTGCAGCTTGCCGGCGCTTCGACGCAGCTCGATCGCGCCATCGCGCAGTACCGCGACACCGGCCGAGTCGTAGCCTCGATACTCGAGCCGGCGCAGGCCATCAATGAGGATCGGAACAACCTGCTTCGACCCGATGTAGCCGATGATTCCGCACATGCGTGTGAGCCTCGATTCGTTTCCTGGGGTTCCGCCGACGCCCGGGGTATTCACGCGCGCGATTTCTTCTTCGCCACCCAGCCCTCTTTGTTCACCTGTTTACCGCGAGAAATCGCCAGCGCCTCAGGCGGCACATCCTCGGTGATCGAGGACCCGGCTGCGACGTAGGCGCCCCGGCCGACACGCACCGGGGCAATGAGCTGCGTGTCGCTGCCGATGAACGCCCCGTCTTCGATGACCGTGGGATGTTTGGCTGCGCCGTCGTAGTTACAGGTGATCGTGCCTGCGCCCACATTCACCCGCTCTCCAATCGTCGCGTCGCCGAGGTAGGACAGGTGGTTCGCCTTGGAGCCGCGCCCGATCCTGGTTTTCTTCAGCTCCACGAAGTTGCCGACGTGTGCGTCGACCGCCACCTCGGATTGCGGACGGATGTGCGCGAAGGGTCCAATGCGGGCCCCGTTGTCCACGCTGGACTCCGTGATCACGCAGAAGTTGTTGATCACCACTCCGTCGCCGATCACCGAATCCACGATCCGCACCCCGGAGTGAATCTGGCAGCCCGATCCGATTCGAGTTCGGCCCTCGATGTACACTCCCGGCTGGATCACCGTATCGGCGCCGATCACCACGTCAGGACCAATGAAGGCGGTCGCCGGGTCGGCGAGCGTCACGCCGGAGGCCATGAGCTCGTCGTTCTTCGTGCTCTTCAGGATCATCGCCACCTCGGCCAGCTCGCTGCGGCTGTTTACCCCAAGAATTTCCCGCGGGTCGTCGAGCACCAGGGTTTCTACCGTCATGCCGCGGCCGCGATAGATCCGAACCAGATCGGGCAGGTAGAACTCCCCCTGGGCGTTTGCCGATCCGATCTGTCGCAACGCTTCGAACAACGGCGGGAGGTCGAATGCGTAGATCCCGCTGTTGATCTCGCGAATCCGCCGCTCGTCGCCCGTCGCGTCCTTGTGCTCGACGATGGCCGCGATGCTGCCCCGATTCCGGACAATTCGACCATATCCGTCAGGCCGATCGACTTCGGCCGACAGCACCGTCATGGCGGCACGGGCGGCGGCGTGCCTCCGCACCAGTCCCACCAGGGTTTGCGGACGCAGGAGCGGGACATCGCCTGATAACAGGACGACTGTGCCGCTTCCGGCTGGTAGGAACGGCTCGGCCTGCAACAACGCGTGACCTGTGCCGAGTTGGGGCTCCTGGGATGCAAACCGCAGGCCCAGCCGTTTCGCCAACCCCCCCTGAACATCCGCGGCCTGGTACCCCACGACGACAACCGTGGACTCGGGCGCCAGCGCATCCCCCGCCCGGAGCACGTGTTCGATGAGCGGCAGCCCCGCGGCCGTGTGGAGCACCTTGGGCCGCGTCGACCGCATTCGTGTCCCCTTGCCGGCGGCAAGGATGACGAGGTGGGTAGGCATTACGGACAGTGTAACGTGTGGTGCTTGGTCCTTGCTTCTTGGGGGTAAGGACCAAGGACGAACTAAGGGCTACAAGGATCTATCGCCGGACCGCTCTATTTCGGCGGCGCGAGGCCTCCCCCGAGCCGTCCAGTGTGGCTGCGAAACCGGCGTGAGTCCGTAGGCCCTCAAGGTCCGGGTCCTGCCGCGCCAAGCCCCGATTCTCTGGATTGAGGGCAATTGCCTGCCGTAGATGCTCCAGCGCATCGTCCGGAGCCCCCCGCATCGTCAGGGCGACGGCCATGATGTAGTGCGCGTGGTCGCTGTCAGGGGACTGTTCGAGGGCACGGCGGAGGTGGTCGAGGGCCGCCGCGTGGTCTCCGGAATTCAACGCCACCGTCGCCGCATACACCCGCTCCTGCATCGTCTGCGGTCCGGCAGGACGACGAGCGGTTTCCCGTTCACATACGCGTAGATACAGGCGCGCGCGCTCGAGCAGTTCGCGTTCGTCGGGGTAGCGGTCGAGGACAGTGCGGAAGTGGTCGGCGGCGGCCTCGAAGTCGTGACGCTGCAGCGCCCGGACGCCGTTCTCGTAAAGCGCGATGGCTTCGTAGTATCCGGGCTTCTTGACGGGCGGAGCTGGCGCGGGTGGGGGAAGCGGCGGCGGTTTCGGCGCCGGAGTTGCCGCACGTGCCCGGCGCGGCGCGGGGGTCGCACGCAGCTTGACGGCCTGCTTCGCCTTTTTCTTGACAGTCCGGCTGTGGGTTACCCTTTGCTGTTTAGCCATGCCGCACCTGCCAGGCGCATGTCGGTCGCCCACAGTAGCAAATCAGGTCCAAGCGGGTCAAGGGGACCCGTTGGCAGCGTGTCAGTGTTGGTCAACCAGCCAACTTTTTCGCCTCCTCAATCAGCTTATACATCGCTCCAGGAGCCAAGCCGTATTTCAGGGCAAGCTGTTGGACGATCGCACGCCGAGTCAGGCGATCATTCTTGGTCATATCACCTACTTCTGCCAGCAACTGCTCTATGCTGGGGACTGGGAGCTGCACGCTGGGAGCCCCATTACCGC
>JAIVJE010000291.1 GCA_020200195.1 Acidobacteriota bacterium
GAGAAAGATCGCGGAGAGTTTGTGCTTCCGCACGGTGTCCGTCGCCTTTTTGACGCGCGCCCGACCGACGTGCGCGAGGGTGATCCCGATGACCATGCCCAACACGTGCTCGACGGCCCAGAACCGCAAACCGGAGTTCTGCATCGCCGCCCCGAAGTCCGCCATTGCCTGCCGGGTGAACGGGCTGAGCGCGAAATACAACAGCAGGCCGAGGAGCATCTGCAGGTCCAGCAGCATCGCGAACCAGTAGCTCGCGCGGTCGTCCGCCGGCAGCCACGGCCGCCGTCCCGTCCAGCCGCCCAACGCGCGAACGACGGCGACGACACCCACGATCAGCACGGCCCACCGCAGCCAGGAGT
This sequence comes from Acidobacteriota bacterium, assembly GCA_020200195.1. GTDB lineage: Bacteria > Acidobacteriota > Vicinamibacteria > Vicinamibacterales > 2-12-FULL-66-21 > JAIVJE01. The sequence continues at coordinate 360 of JAIVJE010000291.1, forward strand.
GCACCAGCAGAACGCCTGAATACACGCGGGCATTCTAGTCGATAGACAGTTGCGGTGGGCGTGCTCATCCTGGATCAGGACTTCGAGAGAAACTCGCGACGTGGTGATTGAAGGCATCCGGCGCTTCCATGTTCAGCATGTGGCCGACGCGCGGGATCCTGATCACGCGGGCGCCGATGACGCGATCCTCCAGCAGCTTCACGATGGTGTGGATGTCCGGCACGTCACGCTCGCCAACCAGCACGAGGAGCGGACGTTTGATCTCGGCGAGACGCTGCACAGCCGGCGGCGACTCGAACCGCTCGTAGTCCGTCACCTTCCAGATGTCCTCGGCATGGCGCCATGTGTGCACTCCTCGGAGTCCTGCTGGTCGAGATCCTCGCCGTCGGCCTGTGCAAGATTCCGTTACGTGTACTTACCTACCGGGACGCTCACGCATTCGTACGCTGTGGCCGTTCTACCTCACAGGATTTCACGACCTACGCCTACTCGATGGCGTCGCTCGAGGTTCGCGTGCTCGATAGTCGTCCGCAGCTGGTCGCGTTCGGTGTGGCGATCTGCGTGGCGATCGGGCTGGCCACGCTCGCGCGGGCCCGCTTTCTCCGCAACTCACAGGGGCTGCGGTTCGAAGAAGAAGATCCCGACGCAATCTTCGAGGGATTCAAACTCAGTGAGGGACTCGCCGCGTCGGCGCCCGCGCGCGGTGATTGACACTGCTGTCATTTTGATACTAATCTCCCGCCATGGGCCGGCTCCTCTCCCGCTCGGATGTTGACAGCCACCTTCCTCTGAAACCGCTCGTGTTCCAGGTACTCCTCGCGCTCGCCGACGGCGAGCGGCACGGATGGAGTCTCGTCCGCGACATGCGGCAGAGGGGCACCTTCGGCGAAATCATGCCGGGCAACTTCTATCGCACGCTGCGCACCATGCTGGCCGACGGCCTGATCGAAGAGTCCCCCGAACGGCCCGCGCCGGTTGCCGACGACGAGCGCCGGCGGTACTTCAGGCTTACGGGGCTCGGCCGGCACGTGGGCGCCGCGGAGGCCAGACGGCTGGAGGCCGTCGTGCACGAAGCACGAACCAAGCGTCTTCTCGTGAAATCCCGGAGCTGACGATGTACCGGTTCATTCTGCTCGCCTTCCCCCGGCGGATACGCCGCGAGTTCGGCGAGGAGATGACACGGATGTTCGAGACGCAGCTCCGCGAGACGCGTGCCGCCGGTCGCAGCGTTGCACGGTTGTGGCTCCTCGCGGTCGTCGACGCGCTGGTGCACGGCACCGCCGAGCGGCTGGCCGCACTGCGACAGCAGAGCCGCGGTTTAATCCATGAAATTCGGCGCTGGAGGTGGTGGATGCACGCGTTCAGACAGGACCTGCGCTATGCAATGCGGCTGCTCATCAGCCAGCCGGGCATCACGATCATTGCCGTGCTGACGCTTGCGCTGGGTATCGGCGCGAACACCGCCATCTTCTCCGCCGTCGACACACTGCTGCTGCGCGCACTCCCATACAAGGATCCGGACAGCCTCGTCATGGTCTGGGAGAAGCGCCACACCGAGGGCGTGCTCGACAACGTCGTCGCGCCGGCTGACTACCTGGACTGGGCGCGCATGCAGACGTCGTTCGAACACATCGCCGGGATGACATCGATGACAGCCGACCTGACGGGTGCTGGTGAGCCGGTTCGTCTGTTCGCTGGAGCGGTGTCGCCGGCGTTCTTTGACGTGTTCGACGTCCGTCCTGCACTCGGACGCACCTTCCGTCCGGACGAAGCCACGGTCGGCCGGCATCGCGTCGTCATCCTGGGGCATCCCTTGTGGGTGCAGCGTTTTGGTTCCGATCCCGCGGTCGTGGGCCGGAAGATCTCGCTGAACGGGATTCCGCATGACGTCGTCGGCGTGCTGCCTGCGACGTTCGAGTTTCCGGACTCCGACCTCGAGTTGTGGGGGCCGTTGGCGCTCGAAGGCGGGAAGCAGCCGCCGCCGCGGACCAATCACTTCCTCAATGTGTACGGGCGGCTCAAGCCGGGCATCACGCTTCAGCAGGCGCGCGCCGACATGGATAGAGTCGGCGCGGCGCTGTCCGCGCAGTATCCGGAGTCGAACCGGAACCACGGCGCCCACGTCTCGCCGCTGCGCGACGAGCTTACGGAGCCGTTCAAGTCCGGCCTTCTTCTGCTGCTGGGAGCCGTCGCCTTCGTGCTGCTCATCGCTTGTGTCAACGTGGCGAACCTGCTGCTCGCAAAAGCCGCGTCACGCCGCCGCGAGATGGCGGTGCGCGCCGCGCTCGGCGCGGGCCGCGCACGCATGGCGGGGCAAGCGCTCACCGAAAGCCTGCTGCTCGGCGTCCTCGGCGGCGCCGCGGGGCTGCTGGTCGCACGCTGGGGCATCGATGTCCTTCGGCAGCTGGCACCGGCGAACGTCCCCGTGCTCGGAATCGATCACATCGGGCTGGATGCCCGAGTATTGATCTTCACGCTGATCCTGTCGATCGCCACCAGTCTGCTGTTCGGGTTACTACCGGCCTGGCAGTCTCGCGTCGATACCCGGTGTGCGTTCCGTCGGCGGAACCAGTCACCTGCCGCTCAGCACGCAGGACTCCCGCACCGGCGTCGCGATCGAGGGTCGCGAGCCGACTCCGGACGTTCCCACGCGCGCGCACCCCCGCGCGGTCACGCTCGACTACTTCCGGACGATGGGCATTCCCTTGCTGGAGGGGCGCAACTTCACAGCCGGAGACCACAGCGAGTCGCAGTTCGTCATCATCGTCAACGAGACAATGGCCAAACGGTACTGGGCGGGAACGTCTCCTGTCGGAAAGCGCGTGCTCATGGGCGGCGGACGCGCCTGGCGGGAGGTCGTTGGCGTCGTTCGCGACGTGAAGCACTGGGGGCTCGAACGGTCCGCCAACCCGGAGATGTATCTGCCTCAGCGGCAGATGGTGTTTCAGAGTCTCAATTTCATCCTGCGTACGGACGGGGACCCGTCCTCGGTTGCTGGCGCCGTTCGAGAACAGCTTCGCGCGGTCGATGCAGACCTGCCGCTCTCCAATGTGCGAACCATGGAGGAAGTTGCGGCGCGCTCAGTGGCGTCACGACGCGCCGGGATGATAGTGCTGGGGATCTTCGGCGTGCTGGCGCTCGTCCTCGCCGCCGCCGGGATTTACGGCGTCATGGCGCATCTGGTGGCGCTCCGCACCCCGGAAATCGGCGTGCGGATGACGCTCGGGGCGCAGCCGCGCGACGTGATGCGGTTGATACTTCGGGAAGGCGTCCTTCAGGCGGTGATCGGCCTCGCGATCGGGCTTACCGGCGCGGTCCTGCTGATGCGCGCATTCCGCGCGATGCTGTATCACGTCAGCCCGGCCGATCCGGTCACGCTGGCGGCGGTCGCGGTGATCCTGATCGGCACGGCGCTCGTCGCCTGTTTCGTTCCAGCTCGCCGCGCGATGCGGGTTGACCCGGTGCAGGCACTTAGGAAATAGCTCGCAGCCGACAGCTGTCAGCTCGCAGCAAGGCTCACTGCTGGCTAGTGGTGCTTTTGGGCGCTCGCTTCTGCTTTTCAACGATCGCGGCAACGTCGGCCAGCAGTTGCTTTGCGTCGTAGACGATGCCGTCCTTGACGGTGTACTTGACGCCGCCGACGCGCTCCGGCTTACCGGTTTTGTCGTTCAGCCGGACTGCGCCGGTGCCATACAGGACCTTGAAGTTCTGCAGAGGGTTCTGGTCGACGATGACGAGATCCGCGAGGAGCCCGGACCGGACCATGCCGAACTCCGGCGCTTTGCCCGAGGGATCCGCGAGCGTGAGCGCGCCGTTCATCGTGGCGGACTGAATCACTTCCAGCGGGTGAAAGCCCGCTTCCTGCAGCATCTCCAACTCGTTGATGAACCCGAAGCCGTAGGTCTGATAGATGAAGCCTGAGTCGGACCCGGTCGTCACGCGTCCGCCCATCTTCTTGTAATCGTTCATCAGCTTGAACCACACCTGGTAGAAGTTGCGCCAGGCGACTTCGTCTTCGGTGGTCCAGTCGTACCAGTACGCCCCATGGTTCGAGCGGCTGGGCTCGTAGAATGCCATCAACGACGGCAGCGTGTACTTGTCGTGCCAGTCCGCGTTCCGGAACTTCATGACGTCGCGGCCGGCCGAATAGATCGTCAACGTGGGATCGAACGTCGTCCCGAGCTCGAGATGTTCCTGAAGGTAGGCTTTCCATTCGGGGCTTCCGGGCTCGTGAATCTTGTCCCAGAGCCGGGCGACCTGGCCGAAGCGCCATTGCTCGTCGCTCGCATTCATGTCCACCGGCCACGGCTGCACGACATGGTCCTTCAGCAGGGATTCGAAATGGCCGTAGAAGTGCGTCACCGTCCCGAGCCCGAGACGCGCCGCTTTGATCGCGTTCATCTGCGCCACACCGCCCTGTTGCAGGTGTGCTGTGGTGCCAAGATTGAGGGACTTCGCGGTCTTCAGGAGCGCCGTCATGACCTCGGGGCGCTCCGCTCCGAGCTTCAATCCGTCGATCCCGTTCGCGGCGGCCCACTGCACGTACGCCCGCGCCTTTTCCGGCGAATCGATGCTGCCCTGGTCCCATCCCGCGCCAGGTCGCTGATAGTTGAAGATGCGCGGCGCAACAATCTCGTTTTTCGCGCTGCGTCCCTTCTCCTTGACAGTCAAGTCGTTGCCTGCCATGGGCACACCGCGGACCGTCGTGACGCCGTGCGCCAGCCACAGCTTGTACGCATACTCCGCCTCAGCGTTTTTCGGTGCGCCGCCCGCATGGACGTGGAGGTCGACAAACCCCGGCATCACATACATCCCGGTCGCGTCCACCTCGTGGTCGGCCTTGGGATCCCGGTTCGCGCGCATCGGCAGGCCGGGAGTGCCGGCGCCGCGGACCGCGGTGATCCGGTTGCCCTGAATCACGATGTCGACCGGACCGTGCGGCGGTCCGCCGGTGCCATCTATCAGCATGGCTCCGCGAACGACGAGCGTCTTGAAAGGCCCTTTACCCTCATCCGCGCGCCGGTTCGGCGCGGGCGTCAGGCTCTCGCGCGATTCCTGTGGGGCAGTCCGCGCGGCAGCAGGTTGCTGGGCCGCGACCGGGTGGGGGGGCGGTGACCGCGCTCGGGATCGGAGCGAACGCAACGGTGTTCAGCGTGGGCACAGGCTGGTAGGGAGCGTGCGGACTGCGTATCAGAGCGCCTCGTGCCCGAAAAGGGGACAGCCACCTTTCCTGGTGCCTGACGCGGAAAAGGTGGCAGTCCCCTGTTTGGCACACGCCAGGTTTTCTTCGTGATCGTCGTGTCTTCGTGGTCCTCGTGTTCCGGCCGTCGGCACGGTCGCTGTCCTTCAACGACACTACCGCATCACCATCGCCACGACGATCGCAACCACCCACCCCGCGATCACGTCGGCGGCGTAATGATAGCGCCCCAAAACCGTCCCGGCAGAGATCGCAGCGGCGTTGAAGAACATCCAAATCACGAGCACCGAAGGAGCGCCGACAACGAGGAACGCCGAGGCGAGCGCTTCGGCGGCATGACCGCTGGGAAAGGTGTTCACCTGAATGCTTGCGCTGCCCAGCAGTCCGAGATTGACGCGGCGAAACCGCGCCTGCCACGGCGGCTCGGTTTCGATCGCGCGGGGAGGCCGCGTCTGGACCCACGGCAACATGCCGAAGCAGATGTAGTCGGTGACGAGAATGACAGACCAGAACCGCTCAGGATCGGCGCCCGGCACGAACGCCATCGATATCGCCAGCGCCAGCGGAATGGTCGGATACACCCACGCGTACGCGAGCTCGAGGAACTCCGCCATCCAAGGCGGAGTGCGGGCAGCCACGTCCTGGATTCCCAATGCCCGGTCCACAGCGGCGAGTGCGCGCTCGGCTGTGGGCATCGGCCTGACGAACAGGCGGCCGCTGGCCCAGTACGCGGTGAGCAGCGCCATGGGAGGCATCACCCAATCCATGAGGATAAAATTCGCCGTTCGGCTGGCGGCAGCCGTGATCGCGAGGCCCGCGACGGCGCCACACATTGCCTGCATGCGCTTGCGCGACGGCAAGTGCGGCACGATCATCGCCACGATCGCGACGTAGACGAAGAACACGCCACTCGCGGCGATCCACGGACTCATCTGACCGAGTGCGCTGATAGCGAGATCCTCCCCTCACCTTCGTAAGGCGCAGCCGCGGCCGTTGCCGGCTCATCGACGCTCGCCAGGTTGCAGCAATGTCCCGAGGAAATCGTCGGCCGCACGCCAGTACAGCGGCGGATTGACGATGTGAAGATCGTTGTGATCGGCGCCAGGAATGGTCACGAACGTCTTGCGTGCGGTGCGCGCCGCTTCGAACACTCGCCGGCCGGCGCTGAACGGCACGATCGAATCGGCATCGCCGTGCACGATGAGCAGTGGGCCTTCGTAGCCTTCCAGAAACCTGGTCGTCGGAAACCGGTAGGAGGAGAGGAAGCTCAACACCCACAAAACCGGGTTCGTTCGGAGCACCGACCGGACATCTGGCATGGGGCTTTCCAGAACGAGCGCGTCTGGCGCTACGCGTGATGCCGCGTACGCGGCAACGGGCGACCCGATGGATCGGCCCCAGTACACCACAGGCGTGCCGGCGCGCCGCAGCTGGCGGTTGAAGTGACGCACCGAGGCGTCGGCGTCGCGATAGAGTCCTCGTTCGCTGGCCGTCCCGGTGCTCTCGCCGTAACCCCGATAGTCGATCGCGAGTACGGACAACCCGTGCCGGCGCAGATCGACGATGACGTCGAGCCACAGAGACAGGTTGCCGCCGTTGCCGTGGAAGAAGATCACCTGCCCGCGTGGCTCCGGATGCGACAGCCACCACCCGTGAACCGTCTCGCCATCATCTGTCGGGATCAGGACGTCGGTGAACGCCAACCCGGCCGCCGCCGGCGTCGCCTGAATGCCACGAACCGGATAGAACGCCATCCTCGGCTCGAGCCACCCGACCAGCAGCGTGAGGACCCCGAGCGTCACGGCAAAAGCCACCAGTGTTTCGGCCATACGACGCACGAGCGATCGTGTCATGGCAGAAGGCGCGGCGCAAAAGGTCATGGGCGCGGTGCTATGCTGCGCGCATGCGTAGATGCAGCACTGCCCTGACCGCGGCGCTCGTGACCGCGACCGTGTCTCTGACCGCGCAGGCGCCGTTGCCGTCTCCCGAATCCGTGCTGGGCTTCAAGGTCGGGGCAGACTTCAAGCTCGCGACGTGGGATGAATCGCTCGACTACTTTCGAAAGCTGGATGCCGCGAGCGACCGGATGACGCTGGTCGAGGTCGGGCAGACGTCGAACGGACGGCCGTGGTACTTCGCACTCGTGTCCAGCCCCGCCAACCTTGCGAATATCGAACGGCTGCGGCAGATCTCTCAACGGATCGCGCATCCGGAAGGACTGCAGGACGCGGAGGCCCGTGCGCTTGCGCGCGAAGGCCGCGCGTTCGTGCACATCGACGGTGGGCTGCACGCGAGCGAGGTCGCCGGGGCCCAGCACACCATTCAGCTCGCGTACGATCTTCTGAGCCGCGCGGAGGATCCGGCGATCGCACCGATCCTCAATAACGTCGTCTTCATGCTGTGGCCGTCCATCAACCCCGATGGGCAGAACATCGTAGCCGAGTGGTATCGCGGTAACGTCGGCACGCCCTACGAAGTCTCGCCGTTGATCGAGCTTTATCAGAAATACATCGGCCACGACAACAATCGCGACGCCTATATGCTCAACATGGTCGAGTCGCGTGAAGTCGCGCGCGTCTGGCGTCACTGGGAACCGCAAATCATCTACGTCCAGCACCAGTCGTCGCCGTTTCCGACACGGATCTGGCTGCCGCCGTTTGCGGAACCTATCGCCACGCACGTCCCGCCGCTCATGTCGAGGACGGTGAACATGATTGGGATGGGTATCGCGCGGAGCCTCGAAGAGCGAGGCCAGGTCGGCGCGACGCACATGGGCACCGGGTTCGACGCGTGGTATCCGGGCTACATCGACTACATGCCGATGCTCCAGAACATCAACTCGTTCTGGATTGAAACCGCTCTGTATCGGTACGCCACGCCGCACTTCTACACGATCGCGGACTTTCCCCCCGCCTATCGCGCACTGAGGCCCGAGTCGCTGTATCCAAGTCCGTGGGCGGGCGGGTGGTGGCGCCTACGGGACGCGGTCGACTACATGCTGACCGCATCGATGTCGGTGCTCGACTTCGCCTCGAAGTACAAGGAGGAGCTGCTCTATAACCGTTACCAGGCCGGACGCGATCAGATCCGCAAGGGCGAGACAACAGCGCCGTATGCATATCTCATCGCGCAGCAGCAACGCGACCCCGTAGCGCCCGTTGAGCTGCTGAAGCGGCTGGGGTTCAACGGCGTCAGCGTCCACCAGCTCACCACGCCCGCGGTACTTGATGGGACGCCGTGGCCGGCCGGCACGTGGGTGATACCGATGAATCAGCCATTCGCGGCCCTCGCGCGGCAGCTCCTCGACGTCCAGGTCTACCCCGATTTGCGTGAATTTCCGGAAGGACCACCCGAACAACCGTACGATGCCGCCGGCTGGACGCTGTCGCACCAGATGGACCTCCGTGTTGCTGAGGCGCGGACGCCGCTGACAGCCGCGTTCAGATCTGCGATGAAGACGCTCGGGGATTCGCCGACCCCGCCCGCCGCCGGCATCAACGGCGATCCTTCACCCTTTGACAGCGTTCCGGGTGCGGGTTTCGACTCCAACCCCATGGCGGCCGCGATCCGCCCGCCCGCGGGGAAAGCTACCGGCACGGGGCCCGCGCTGGCCGTGGACGCAGGTCAGCTCAACGCGTTCCGCGCTGTCAACGAGGCCTGGAAGGCTGGAGGCGTCGTTCGATTCGAGGTTGGCAGCGCGGGCGCCACCGATCCATCCGCGTCCGGCCGCTACATCATTACCGGCATGCCGCCGGCCGCCGCGGATCGGCTGGTCGCGGCCCTCGCGCTGCGGGCGACGCGTGGCGCGGCCGCCGGGGCACAGCTTCAGCGGCCACGAATCGCACTCTATCAACCCTGGACCGCCAGCATGGACGCGGGGTGGACCGAATGGCTGCTGGAGAACTACGGCTTCGAATTCGCAACGCTCCGTAATGCCGAAGCTCGAGCCGGCAGCCTTCGTGGGAAATACGACGTCATCCTGATCGCGGACGAAAGCACGCGCACCCTTCTCGACGGATTGCAGAAGGGCTCGGTTCCAGCGCAATACGAGGGAGGCCTTGGCGCGCCGGGCGTCCAGGCGCTCGACCAGTTCGTGCGCGACGGCGGCACGCTGGTCTGCCTGAACCGCAGCAGCGCGTTCGCGATCGCGCAGCTGCACCTGCCTGTGAAAAACGTCACCGACGGGCTCAAGCGGCAGGAGTTCTTCGCCAGTGGCTCGATCCTGCAGGTCCTGACGACGCCGTCGCAGGTCATGGCGGGGATGCCGCCGCGCGCCGCGGTATTCTTCGACGGAAGTCCCGCGTTCTCGACGCTCGATGGGTTCAAGGGGGAGGTGCTCGCAGCGTATCAGCGTGAGGGGTCGCCGCTGCTGTCAGGATACCTGCTCGGCGAGAAGTTCTTGCACGGCCAGGCGGCGGCGCTCGACGTCAGGCTCGGCAACGGCCACGTGGTGCTGATCGGGTTCCGACCGCAGTGGCGCGGCCAGCCGTTCGGTACGTTCCGCGTGTTGTTCAACGCGGCGCTGTTCTACGCGCCGCACAGCGCCTCCCCAGCAGGCATAAGCGACTGGAAGTGACGGATGCCAAAGACACCCGCGATCGGCACGGTGGTATGGCGAGCTTCTGCGTGATCAAGGATCCGGCCGGCGCGGTGCGCGGGTTGTTCCAGCCTCCCCCCGGATGATCGATCTCGCCGTCTTCTCGACGGCACCCTTGTGGACTCCCGGCGGGACCTGGCGAATGCGGCCAATGCGATGGTGGCCCGTCTCGGGGGAACCCCGCTCTCTGAGGATGCGATCGCGGACATGGCCGGAGAGGGCGCGCGCGTGCTCGTCACCCGCGTTCGCGCTGCGGCAGGTCTCGACCCGCTCACACCGAGCGCGCTCGAACAGTTCCTCGAACAGTACGACGCGCGGCTCACAGCGCACACACGCCCGTACCCCGGTATCCCTGAGGCGCTCGCGCATCTGCGGTCCCACATGCGATTGTCCGTGCTGACGAACAAGCCAGGCCAGGCAACGGACCGCCTGCTCACGCTGCTCGGTCTCGCCCACTTCTTGATGGCGTCGTCGGTGGCGACTCCTGTTGTGGCCGTAAGCCGGATCCCGCGGGTCTCCGGCAACTGATCAACGATGCCGGGACAACCGCGGATCGCACTGTCCTCGTGGGCGATTCTGCGATCGATCTAGAAACCGCGCGCCGCGCACGTACCCGGATCGTGCTGGCCCGTTATGGGTTCGGGTATCGGTTCACGGGAGGCGAGTTCAGGGCGATGAGGGGTTCATCGACTTCCCGTCGGAACTCCCTGGCGCCATCTCCAGCGTCAGTGCTGATTCGTAGCACCGCTGGCGACCGTTTGCTGGCGCCCACAAAGACCAACGCGGAGGCGCGGAGCACGCGGAGGCCCCATGAGTCGCGCTTCCGGGGGCGAAATCGAGTAATGCGAGGTCGCGCCGCGCGAAAGCGCGGTGACCTCCGTCACCCTACAATCTCCCCTCCAGATACCTCCGCCGCTCCGCTTCTGGAAATTTCTCAATCGCGTATCGAAGCATGGTCCTCGGCATGTCCCGGTAGCGCTCTTTCAGAAACCGCCGTTCGACGGCTCCGTCGCGGTTGCCGACTTCCCGGAGCATCCAGCCGACCGCTTTGTGGATGAGGTCATGCGAGTCGTGCAGCAGGAGGTCCGCGATCTCGAGCGTGTCGTCGAACTCCGCCTTCCGGATGAAATGATGCGTGGCAATGATCGCGATTCGCCGCTCCCAGAGCGACGCCGATCGGGCCAGCCTGACTAGCGGCGCGCGGCTGCGGTCCGCGAGCCATCGACCGACGATCTGCGGGGCGGACGAGTCGATCAGATCCCAGTTGTTGATCGAGGACGTGTTCGCCAGGTAGAAGTCGTAGATGCTCTTGCGCTCTGCGGGCCCGGCGGCCTCGAACGCGTCAACGAGCAGGAGGAGGGCGAGCAGCCTCTCTTCGTGGACTTTCGACCAGAGCAGCAAGGAGATCTCATCGATCGCGGCACCGCGGCACTCCCGGCAGACCGCACGCAGGTCCGGAACACGGACGCCGATGAACCGCTCGCCTTCGCCGTACTCGCCGGCGCCGGTTTTGAAAAACCGCTGCAGTCCGGCCACGCTGGATCGGCGCGCGATTGGAGCTGTCGCCGGATCGCGGCGGCCGTCAGCCGATTACCGCTCGTACGATTCCCTTCGCGACGAAGCGGAGAGCTTGATCAGGTAGGTCTTCGGATCCTTCCAGAAGAGCGTCCGGAGCTCGGTCAGGCTCGATGCACCGCCATAGCTGATCGACGAAACGAGATGCTTCAGCATGTCGCGCACGATCGTTCGCGCGGATCCTCGAGCAGGGACGCTGATCTCCATCCCTTCCGCGCCGAGCGCTTCGAGCTCCACCTTGTCCGCATCCTCGACGTCCAGACGATCGCGAATCGCTTCGAGTGACGCCATTCCGCGCAGAACCTTGAACGGTACTTTGACCGTTTTCTGCGACTCAGGCAGTACGACCGACTTGTGCACCACCTCCCCGGGAGCTTCTTCCGTTCCAGCAAACGCGCTCCCGAGCATGGTCGTGTCTCCGCCGAACACGAGGGCCTCGGCGATGGCGCCGTGACGTTTGATGCCGCCGTCGGCGACGATCGGCACGCCGGAATCTCCTACCGCCAGGCGGCATTGCATCAGCGCCTGCACCTGCGGGACGCCAAAGCTGGTGGTCATACGTGTCGTGCAGCCGCCCCCGGGACCGATGCCGACCTTGATGGCGTCCGCGCCGTGGTCGAGCAGGAACCGGACGCCTGCTGCCGTCGCGACGTTACCCGCGATCATCTGGAAGTCGCCGAACCGTTTGCGGAACTCCCCCATCGCGCGCTCCATCACGACCGAGTGGCCATGCGCGATGTCGATGACGATGACATCGACGCCGGCGCGGATCAGCTCGCCGGCGCGTTCGAGATAATCGCCCGTTGCGCCGATCGCTGCGCCGACGCGCAGCCGCCCATGATCGTCACGCGTGGCAAACGGCATGCGCCGCTGGCGAATCAGATCGCGGGCGGTGACCAGACCGATGAGCAGGCCGCGGTCGTCGACCAGCGGCAGCTTTTTGATTTTTCGCTCGACCATGACGCGCTCGGCGTCGGCGGGCGACAGCTGTCCGCGGTGCACGACCAGCCGGTCAACCGGGGTCATGCGCTCCTCGACCGTGGCGCCGGACGGCCCCACGAACCGTATGTCACGCTCGGTCAGCAGCCCACGCAGCCGCCCGTCCGGTTCCGTGACGACCAGCGTGCCCACGCGCGAGCGGGACATCATCGCAGCCGCCTCGGCGAGCGTGGCCGACGGCTCGATATGGTAGGGGTCGCGGATGACGCCGTGCTGCGTCCGCTTCACGATCTCCACCTCCCGCACTTGCGGGCCGATGTCGCCCGGGCGGAAACCGCGATCGATGATGCCGATGCCACCTTCCTCCGCCTGCACGATGGCCATCGGCGCCCGCGTGACCGTATCCATGTTTGCGGAGACGATCGGACGCTTGAGCGTGATGCCTGTGGTCAGCCGGCACGAGAGATCGATTGACGACGGATCGCGCCGTGGCAGCACGCTGCACTGCGGCGACAGAATGAAGTCGTCGAACGTACAACCGCGGACGCACTCGAGCGTGGCCAGACCGATGGCCTGGTCGATGAAGGGAAACGCGGACATCGCCTGATCGCATTCTAGGCTGGAAGGAACCCGGGAGTGACATTCATACTTGATGACTGATGCCGCTGCGGCAAATTGAACAATCGTTGCGTGAGCGGCTTGCCGGGTCGCTGCCAGGCGTGGAAGCGCAGCTCAGGTTCGCGCCGACTCCCGGCCGCAAAGGGTGGCTGCCCGGTCATTTCCCGCACGATGCGCGCGTGGCCGCGGCGCTGGTACTGCTCTATCCGGCCCCGGACGGCGTCGCGGTGCCGCTGACCGTGCGCGCCAGTGGCTTGGCGCGTCACGCGGGGCAAATCAGCCTGCCGGGCGGCGCGACCGAGCCCGGCGAAACCCTCGCGGACGCCGCGCTTCGGGAAGCGTCGGAAGAAATCGGCGTCGATCCCGCTGAAGTGCGCGTGCTGGGCGAGCTGACGCCAATCCACGTGCTCGTCAGCGGCTTTACCCTGCACCCCGTGGTCGGCGTGACCGATCGCCGCCCGGAATTCGTGGCGGATCCTCGGGAGGTGGAAGAGATTCTCGAGGTGTCGCTGGATCGTCTCCGTGACGCGTCACGTATTCGTCAAGGGACGCGCATGCGTGAAGGAGTTGCGGTGGAGTTTCCCTACTTCGACCTGCTTGGTCATCAGGTCTGGGGCGCAACCGCCATGGTGCTCGGCGAGTTCATCTGTCTCCTGCAGGACGAGCGGCAGATCTAAAAGTGCTGTTCGATTTAGGTCGATAAGCGCGCAGACCGCTACATCCCAGGGATTCCGCGTAGATCCGCGTCCCGTGAACCCTACTCACCCACCCGGTTGGGGCGCGGAATCACACCGCCCCGCGCGAATCTCTCCGGACGTGGGTTCCGGATGACAAGAACCTGCCGATCCCGCCAGCGGCTGATAAGATCCCCCGCCATGAGACTCCGACCACGCGTTCCAGTCAGCAAGGACCAGGCACACAAGGACCAAGCACCAACGACCAAGGACTTCGTCATCGTCATTGCTCTTTTGTGCGCCGGCACGGTAGCGCACGCCCAGCAGTCACCCTCGGTCAAAGGCATGCCGAAGCGGACGCCGAGCGCGCCGGCATCCAGCGGCGCCGCGTACGTCCCGCAGATGCCGCCGCTGCCCGACAGCTCGTCGAGCGAGTTGCGCGATCTGGTGAGCCGGTACACGGTCGATCGTGCGGCGTTGCTGCGCCGCTACGGAATCGAACACTCGCCGTCGCAACGCGCCAAGCTCCGCGAGTTCCATGACGCGTGGCTGACCCAGCTGGCGAAGCTCGATTTCGACAAGCTGTCACAGGATGGCAAAGTCGACTACGTCCTGCTGAAGGCGCGGCTCGCCTACGAGCTGCGGCTGCTCGATCGCGAGGACGCGCTCATCAAGGTCACGTCCCCCCTGCTGCCGTTCGCCGGCACCATCATCGGCCTGCAGGAAGCCCGGCGACGGATGGAGACGATCGACACGCGTGCGGCTGCCGTGGCGCTCGATGGGCTCGCGGCAGATATCGAGCGCGCGCGCGCGGCGGCCGAAGGTGGGCTCAAGCCTGACGCCGGACCCGCGGTCAAGACGACGCGCATCGTCGCACTGCGCGCCTCCGAAGATGCCGCCGCGTTACGCCAGACGCTTCAGCAGTGGTACCGCTACTACAACGGGTACGACCCCATGTTCACCTGGTGGGCCGACCAGCCATACCAACGCGCGGACAAGGCGCTCGAGGGTTACACCGCCTTCCTCCGCGAGCGAATCGTCGGTGCCGTCCCCGGCCAGGACGAGCCCATCGTCGGCAATCCGATCGGACGAGATGGGCTGACAGTCGATCTCGAGCGCGAGATGATCCCGTACACGCCGGAGGAGTTGCTCGCGATCGGGGAGCGTGAGTACGCCTGGTGCGTAGACGAGGCGAAGAAGGCCGCACGAGAGATGGGACACGGGGACGACTGGAAAGCAGCGCTCGAGAAGGTCAAGAACCTGCACGTAGAGCCAGGCCGTCAGACCGATCTGATCCGCGATCTCGCGTACGAGGCGATCGAATTCGTGGAAAAGCACCAGCTCGTCACGGTGCCGCCGCTCGCCCGGGACGTATGGCGCATCGAGATGATGCCGCCCGAGCGGCAGAAGGTGAACCCGTTCTTCCTGGGCGGAGAGGTGATCCAGGTGTCGTATCCCACCGACACCATGGACCACCAGGACAAGCTGATGTCGCTGCGGGGCAACGCGACGCATTTCTCCCGGGCGACGGTGCAACACGAGCTGATTCCGGGCCACCATCTGCAGGGATACATGACCGCGCGCTATAACACCCACCGCGCGGCGTTCGAGACTCCGTTCTGGGGAGAAGGCTGGGCGCTCTACTGGGAGATGCTCTTGTGGGACAAGGGGTTCACGACATCCCCCGAGGATCGCATCGGCATGCTGTTCTGGCGCATGCACCGGGCCGCGCGCATCGTCTTTTCCCTGAGCTTTCACCTCGGAAAAATGTCCCCGCAGGAAGCAATCGACTTCCTGGTAGACAAGGTCGGGCACGAGCGGTTCACCGCGGAAGGTGAGGTGCGCCGGTCATTCAACGGCACCTATTCCCCGCTCTATCAGGTTGCCTACATGATCGGCGGCCTGCAGTTTCGCGCCCTGCACCGCGAGCTCGTCGAGTCCGGCAAGATGTCGGATCGCGTGTTCCACGACACGATTCTGAAGCTTGGACGAATGCCGGTGGAGATGGTGAGGGCCAGCCTGATCAAGCAGCGGCTGACGCGGGATTACACGGCAAGCTGGAAGTTCTATCCGTCCGGTCCGGCGCGCAGCAGCCAGCCACGCAGCACCCGGGAATGAACCGCGCGCTCGCGATCGCCGCGGGGCTGGTCGGGATGGCCTCGTGTACCACGATGCCGGAGGCGCCTGTCCGGCTGCCGTCGTCGGGGCCATGGACGCTGCGGCTTGCCGGCGAGTTCACCATTGAGCCGCTGACCAGGTTCCCCGCACCGGATGGTCCCAATTTCGGAGGCGTGTCGGGCCTGGTTCTCCTGCCCTCCGGCCGCGAGCTGCTGGCTGTCTGCGACGATGGGGATGACCCGCGGGTGTATCGGCTGGCCATCGGGGGAGAAGGCTCCTCGTTTCGGGTCACACCGATCGACGTCATCAGGCTCGAGAACCCACCCGACGCCCCGCTCATACTGGACGCCGAAAGCCTGGCACTGACGCCCGGCGGTCACCTTCTCATTGCGTCCGAAGGCCAGGGCGACCGCCAGCCGTGGCGCCCACCCGCACTGATCGAGTTCGGATTGGACGGCAGGTTCATCCGTCATCTCGAGGTGAGGAGCCGCTTTACTCCGGTCGTGGATGGACCGATCACCCGCGGGGTGCGTGACAACGCGGCGTTCGAAAGCCTGACCATCGTTCCAGGCGGGGGGCGGCTCTTCACGGCGACCGAAACCGCGCTGGCGCAGGACGGAGGCATGGCCACCGTGGACCGGGGAACGCCGGCACGCCTCCTCGAGTATGTCGCGCGCGGAGGGACGTTCGAACCCGCGCGTGAGTTCGTCTATCCGGTCGAACCGGTGGGTGCGTTGCCGTTCGAACCGAGCTTTGCGATCAACGGGCTGGTCGATCTCCTGGCGCTGAACGACACCGAGTTGCTCGCGCTCGAACGGAGCTTCGCCCAGGACGAAGCGCGCGCCGAGAAAGTGACGCGCATCCGGCTGTTTCGCGTCTGGCTTGACGGCGCCTCAAATGTGGCTTCGGTGGATTCGCTCGCGACCGCAGAGGGCGTCACGCCTGTGCGTAAACGGCTGCTGCTGGACCTCGGCGATCTCGCCGGCTTGAGCCCGCGGCTCTCAGCCCTCGACAACTTCGAAGGATTGGCGTTCGGACCCCGCCTGACCGACGGCAGCGCGTCGCTGCTGCTCGTCTCCGATGACAACTTCGACAAGACGCAGGTGACGTCGTTTCTCTTGCTGAAAGTATCGCGCGGGCGTTAGAGGCGGTCCGGCTAAAGCCGGACACTACGGGCCGAGGAAACGAGAAGCCCGCAGGCGGAAACCTGCTTGACCGGACTCGTCCCGGTGGTGTGCGGCTTCAGCCGGACTTGTTCCCCGGTGGTGTCCGGCTTCAGCCGGACTTGACTGGCGGTTCCGCACGTTGAACCACTGTCGCACGCCGAACGTCGCACCCCGCACCGAACGTTGAACGTTGCACGCGGCACGTTGCACGTGACGACGTCACAGTACAATGACATCATGAACCGAATCGCACCTCTTCTGATTATTCTGGCCATCGGCGCCGCGTGCAGCGACAAGCCGGCCGGGTCTTCGCCGCAGTCAGCCGCGCCGGCGCAACCGTCGGCGCCGCAGACGCCGGTCTCGGCGCTCCCCAAGCTCGACGCGCCCTCGATCCTCGAGCGCATCAAAGTGCTGTCGTCGGACGAGTTCGAGGGCCGCGCACCCGGCACCAAGGGTGAGGACCTCACGATCAAGTATTTGGAAGACGAGTTCCGCAAGCTGGGTTTGAAACCTGGGAACCCGGACGGCACGTTCACGCAGAAGGTCCCGCTCGTCGGCATCACCGCGAAGCAGACCAAGGCGCTGACCATCACGAACGGCGGCCGTTCCCGAACGTTCAAGTGGGGCACCGACGTGGTCGCCTGGTCGAAGCACGTCGCGGACACGGCGCAGATCGAGAACTCGGACCTGATCTTCGTGGGCTACGGCGTTGAGGCGCCGGAGTTCAACTGGAACGACTTCAAAGACGTGGACGTCAAGGGCAAGACGATTGTGGTGCTGGTCAACGATCCCCAGGTGCCCGACGCCGCGGATGCCACGAAGCTGGATCAGAAAACGTTCAACGGCAACGCGATGACGTATTACGGCCGCTGGACGTACAAGTTCGAGGAGGGTGCACGCAAAGGCGCCGCCGGCGTGTTGATCGTGCACGAAACCGGGCCGGCCGGCTATCCGTTTTCAGTGGTACAGGGGAACTTGAAAGAGAAGTTCGACCTGGTCACCCCTGACAAGAACATGGGCCGCGCGGCCATCGAGGGCTGGATATCGCTCGACACCGCGAAGGCGATCCTCACCATCGCGGGCCAGGACTTCGACGCGTTGAAGAAGCAGGCCGTCACGCGGGAGTTCAAACCCGTGCCGCTGAACCTCAAGGCGTCATTGGGAATCCGCAACACGATGCGCACCATCGACTCCCGAAACGTCCTCGCAAAGGTGGAAGGCAGCGACCCCTCCCTGAAAAGCGACTACGTCGTCTACACGGCACATTGGGATCACCTGGGTGTGGGCACACCGGTCAAAGGAGACAGGATTTACAACGGGGCGCTGGACAACGCGTCCGGCGTGTCGACGCTGCTGGAGATCGCAAAGGGGTTCACCCAGGTTGAGCCCCAGCCGAAGCGCTCGATCCTGTTCGCGATGGTCACCGCTGAGGAACAGGGCCTTCTCGGATCCCAGTACTACTCGGTGACGCCGGTTTATCCGCTCGCGAAAACTGTCGCCAACATCAACATTGACGGGGTCAACCAGTGGGGCCGGACGAAAGACATCACCGTGGTCGGCTTCGGCGCGTCAGACCTCGAGGACTATCTGCGTGACGCCGCTGCCGAACAGGGCCGGACACTTCGCCCCGATCCCGAGCCGGAGAAGGGCTTCTACTACCGGTCGGATCACTTCAACTTCGCCAAACAGGGAGTGCCTGCGTTGTCCACCAACTCGGGTATCGAGTTCATCGGCAAGCCACCGGAGTACAGCAAGACCAAGCGCGACGAGTACACCAACAACGATTACCACGCGCCATCGGACCAGGTGAAACCCGACTGGGATCTCAGCGGCGCCGTGGAAGACGCGCAAGTGCTTTTCGCCGTGGGCTACCGAGTGGCCAATGCGCCCAGGTTCCCCGAATGGAAACCCGGCAATGAGTTCAGGGCCAAGAGAGAACAGATGATGAAGTAGCGCATTGCAAATTCGCTCATCTGACCTTCTGCCAACGTCGATGAATCCGCCAATTTCCAATGAGCGAATCCGCAACGTGCGTGTCGCTACCCTCGTTCTGTCGTGCGTCCTCACGACATCTTGCAGCCTGTACTACTGGACAGGGATCCGGCTGTACTACAGGAAAGCGGAGATCCCCGATGCGCGCGCGGTGCGGGATCTCGCATATGCGGGCCCGGCCTCGACGCCGAAGCAGCGTCTGAACCTGTTTCTTCCGGCCGGGAAGGATTGGCCGATCGTGCTGTTCGTGCACGGAGGCAACTGGGACGACGGGGACAGGAATCTCGAGGTCGGGGGGGCCGACGTCTACAACAACATCGGCCGCTTTCTTGCGTCGAACGGGGTCGGCGCCGCGGTCATGAGCTACCGGCTGCTCCCCTCGGTCGACTGGCGGACGCAGATCACCGACATCACGGCGGCCGGACGATGGCTGGCCGAGAACGTGAGACGGCACGGTGGATCGTCGGCGTGCGTGTTTCTGATGGGACATTCAGCCGGGGCGCAGCTTGCGGTACGGACCGCGCTCGACCGAGCGGCGCGGATGCCACGAGTATGTGGGGTCATTGCGGTCAGCGGCGCGGGCTACGACCTTACGGACCGCCGAACCTGGGACCTCGGGGCGGACGAGGCGTGGTACGCGCGCCGTTTCGGCGGCGCGGCTGGATGGCAGCAGGCGGCGTCGCCAATCCAGTTCGTCAGCCGGAACGCGCCTCCTTTTCTGATCCTGTATGCCGGCGGTGAATCGAAGCCGCTGCAGCGCCAGTCGCAGCTGCTGCACGAGACGCTGGTCCAAGCCGGCGCCCCGAGCGAGATCGTCGTCGTGCCGGGAGAGAGCCACTCGAGAATCGTGCTGACGCTGAGCCGGCCGGACAAGACCGCCGGGCCCGCCATCCTGCGGTTCGTGCGGGCGCACGTGTCACAAGGGGGACAGCCACCTTTTTCGAAGGATCGGTGAAAAAGGGGACTGCCACCTTTTTCGAGCGGCATTGGGTGCGGAAAAGGTGGCTGTCCCCGACGGGGGGCCGCCGCGATCGCTGCCCGGCGGTCTGGTGGACGATCAGCCGCTGCAGTGAACTACCGACGGCCGGTGGTTGTTCGTACGTCGCGGCCTGGGGATGACGGCCCGCGTTGAACGCCTGGAAATTTCGACAGGAAAGAGAACGCTCTGGAAGGAACTCCGGCCGGCGGACCGGGCAGGTGTGTTCGGCATCAGCAACGTGATCGTGGCCCCCGACGGAAAGAGCTATGCCTATACGGTTGCGTCTTCGGTTGGAAGCGTGTATCTCGCCGAGGGTATCAAGTAGTTCGACTGGCCTATCGTTCTTTCGGATCTTCCAGGTAGGTATAGCCGGCGAGCCCGTCTTCGTAGAATTTCAGCAGGCTCCCTGATTCCTCGTAGCTGATCTTGCCTTCGCGCACCGCGAGCTCGACGTCTTGTCGCAGCTTGCGCACCAGCGTGTCGGCGTCGAACTCCACGTAGTCCAGCACCTCTCGCACGGTGTCTCCCTTGATGACCGCATCGAGGACGACGCTCCCGCGTTCGTCCAGACTGACGTGGACGGCATGGGTATCGCCGAACAGGTTGTGCAGATCGCCGAGGATTTCCTGGTAGGCGCCGATGAGAAACACGCCGAGATAGTACGGCTCGCCGTTGACCGTATGGAGCGGCAGCGTCCGCTTCACGTCGCGGCGGTCGATGAACTGATCGATCTTGCCGTCCGAGTCACACGTGATGTCCCCCAGGACCGCGTGCTGGGTCGGACGCGTGTTCAGGCGGTGAATCGGCATGACCGGGAACAGCTGCTTGATCGCCCAGCTGTCCGGGCAGGACTGAAACAGCGAAAAATTGCAGAAATACGTGTCGGCCATCGTGTCGTCGAGGCCCTGAAGGTCCTCCGGCACGTCGTCCATTTGCCCGACGAGCTTTCGGAGCTTGACGAGAATTGCCCAGTACAGGTTCTCTGCCTGACACCGCTGTTCGAGCGGGAGATAGCCGCCGCTGAACAGATTCAGGGCCATGTCGAGCGCCTGCTGCGCGTCGTGGTAGCTCTCGAGCGCGTTGCGGGCCGACAGATTCTGATAGGTCTCCATCAAGTCGATGAGCGGCTGTTCCGCCTCATCCGGCGGAATCGTGGCGGGAATCTTTTCCTCGCCGAAGGCCGACACCCCGAGCACGTTGAAGATGAGGACACTGTGGTAGGCGACGATCGCGCGCCCGCTCTCCGACACGATGGTCGGATGCTTGACCGACGCGTCATCGCAGACTGTCTGAATGTGATAGACGACGTCGTTCGCGTATTCCTCGAGGGTGTAGTTGATGCTCGACTCGAAGTTGGTCTGAGAGCCGTCGTAATCGACCCCGAGCCCGCCGCCCACATCGAGATACTGCAGCCCGGCGCCGGCCTTGACGAGCTCGGTGTAAACGCGGGCCGACTCGTTGAGCGCCGCCTTCACGATGCGGATATTCGGAATCTGGCTGCCCAGGTGGAAGTGCAGGAGCTTGAAGCAGTCCTGCATGCCGAGCACTTTGAGCTCTTCGAGCCCTCGCAGCACTTCAGCCACGGTCAGGCCGAACTTCGACCGGTAGCCGCCCGAGCCCCGCCATCGGCCACCCCCGCGCGCCGCCAGTTTGACGCGCATGCCGATCTGGGGCCGGACGCCCACTTTCTCGGCGTACTTGAGGATCAGCCCGAGCTCGGTGTACTTCTCGACAACCGGGATGACGTTCCGGCCGATTTTCTGCGCGAGCATCGCCATCTCGATGAACTCGGCGTCCTTGAACCCGTTGCAGATGATCGGCGTGTCGTTGTACGCCTGCGCGGCGACGGCCAGCAGTTCAGGTTTCGAGCCCGCTTCGAGGCCGAAGCCGTATTCCCGGCCGAAATCCAGCACTTCTTCCACCACCTGCCGCTGCTGGTTGACCTTGATCGGGTAGACGCAGACGTAACCCCCCTCGTACTGGTGCTGGCTGATGGCCGAGCGAAACGCGTTGTGAATGTCCCCTACACGATGGCGGAGGATGTCCCTGAATCGCACGAGCACCGGCACGTGGATGCCGCGCAGCACCAGGTGATCGGTCAGCTGCTTGAGATCGATGGCGCGAGCGGCGTCCTTGGTGGGATGGACGAGCAGATGACCTGAAGGGGAGATGGAGAAGTAGCCCTTGCCCCAGCGCTCCACCTCGTACAGCTCGGTAGCGTCGTTGACGGTGAAGGCCTCTCCCGTCTGCATATTCCGATGACCGCGCGTCGTCGAGCTGCTCACAAAATCATAATACACAGCTTTTCGCGATTCCAAGCAGCAAAGAATCGGGTGATCGCGCGATCGCGTGATCTGCGATCGGAATCGCGCGATCGGGAGATCGCCGATCGCCCAATCGACGATCGCCCGATCGGCAGATCGCGCGATCGTCATTCAGGCTCAAAACTTCACTCTGACGCCCACCCTGACGATGCGCGGATGCATGATCTCCAGGATGGTGTCGTAGCCCGTCGGGCCCGTGGCCTGGACGTCGTACTGCCGCTCGAGCACGGCGCCGCGGTCGAACAGGTTGAAGACATCGACGTCCACCATCACTTTCCCCGGGCCTAACGAAAGGCTCTTGCCGACCCGTAGGTCGAACGTTGCAACGGCAGGCAGGCGACGGTCGTCGAGATCGTCTCTGATGAGGACGTGCTTGACTGGCGACGCCGGATCGCCAGTGAAGACATTCGCGGCGTGGTACGGCTTGCCAAATCCGTCCCGGACGAACAGGTTGAACCCCACATGCACGCCCCGGGGTGCCTGGTAAAACCAGTTGAGAAAAGCTTGGTATTTCGGGGTGGTGAGGTAGCGCTGTGCCAGCGGGTCTCCGAGGGCTTCGCGCACAACGATGCCGCCGCTCCGAAGCGGGCCGCCGGGCATCGGTGTCGGATCCTGGATGCTCGTCGTAGCATCGTCAAAATGCTCGCGGTCGTCGTTCCAGGACACGCCCAACCGGGCCATCCAGCTTTCACCGAACGCCTTCGTCGCGACCAGCTCAGCGCCCTTGAACGTGCGGTGATAACCCTCACGATTGGAGGTCGTCCGGCCGCCGCCCAGTGGTGCGCGCCCGGCGGGCAACACGTAGAAGGGCTGTTCGAATGCGCCGATCCCTGGCTGGTTCCCTGTCACGCGCCCGCCTTCCACGTAATCGGCGCGAGTCACGCCGATGACCGGACGCCAGAGCACGTCGTTGAAGCGGCGCCACGTCAGGGTCGCGACAACGCCGAAGCTCGCCCAGATCTCGCGCTCGGCACCGAGCGTGACCTCGTGTGCGCGGGGCGCCTTCAAGTCAGGGTCGATCTGGTTGACCGGCGCCAGCGGGTTGGCTGGATTGGTCCCTATGACGCCGATCTGGCGCGTCAGTTCGTCGAGCTCGGTGCTGAAGTTGCTGTTTCGGTTGGTCGCGAGGTAGTAGGCGGCCGTGCGACTGGAGGCCGAAATCGTGCCTGCCGTGGTGACGTCCAGAAGGCCGGGGAACATCGCGTAGCCCGCGCGGACGAGCATCGTCGCGCCCTCGCCGATCAGGTAAGACGCCCCGACGCGCGGCGAAACCGTGTTCCAGGTCACCGCGTCGCGGACCGCCGGAGCATTCACGGCGGGCAGGACCAGGGGAAGCGTAGGATGCGCGACCTGGGACGATTCGAGCGCGGAGCTCGTAGAGCGATCCAGACGGATCGCCAGAGTAGTCGTGAGCCTGGTCCATGAAAGCGTGTGCGCGACGTAGGCCGCGGAATAGTCCGCTCTGTTGCGTTGCGCGTACGGCCTGACCGGGATCGCCAGTACCTGCCTCGCACCCGGGTCAAGCTCGATGTTCAGCCATCCGTTGCCGTAACCGTCGACACTGTCGTCCTCGACGCGACGCCACGACACGCCGAACGCCACCTCCTGACGGCCGCGGAACCAGTTGCCGTCGGCGCGTACCGATCGCTGGGGCCTGTCGGTGACGAGGTATCGATTGGTGTTGTGATACACGCCGTTGGTGTCGATGAAGACCTGACGATCACGTCCACCGGCGGGCTCAAGGGTCAGCGCGGTTTTCGCGTAAGCACCGCGCGCGGTCAGAAACAGCCCGCCACCCGCGGCATAACTGACATCTGCAGCCGCCAATCTGGATTCAGCATCCTCAGAGACCGTCGACGCGGAAGAACGAAGAGGCCCCGCACCGCGTCCGTCGCCGTCCGTGTTGCCGAGAAGGAACTGGGCCCCCGCGCGCAAAGCGGCATTGAGCTGCGCCTGGGTGGTCGCGGCGAGGCTGTCGAGGGTGGTGCGCTCGGCTGCGTCGTTCAGGGCCAGGCTGCGGACGTCCGTTTTCGAGTAGGAGCCCCAGGCCCACCACGAATCGTTGACGAGAGGAGCACCGAGCTCGAATCCACCGTTCACGTCCCGCTCCGTGCGGTTCCCGCCGCCCGCCGCCCCGCCAGCGGACAGCGAATCCGGTACGTTCCGGCTCTGAAGATGGTCGCCCGCGAACGCCACGCGTGCTGTGCCACGAGCCTTGTTCGCGCCAGATCTGAGGACAGTGTTGACGTGAACGCCAGCCGTCGCGAGTTGCGCGCCGGCGCCGCCAGTCGTTATCTGCCCCTCTTCGAACATGGCGATATCGAACGAAGGCGGTGAGCTGAGAGGGATTTCGCTGACTGGACTTCCGTCGGTGAACCACAGGTCGTCGCGGATCTCCGCCCCTTTGGAAAACACTTCCGTTCCCTGGCCTGCCCGCGCTCCCGCGGTATTCACACGATCCACCGTCACGCCGGGCACCGTCTGCAACAGCGCACGAACGTCACGCGACGTCGGGTTGTTCTCAAGTTCGTTTCTGGAAATGGTGGTGCTCGTGGTGTAGAGAAAGGGATCGACGACCGGTGTCACCACCCAGACATCGACCTGCCGGATTTCGCCGGCGATATTCATCGTGATCCGGAGAGGTACCGACGCGCCGGCGCGGACGCGGACATTCTGCAGGATGTAATCCGAGAAGCCTTTCTTGCTCGCCTTGAGCTCGTAACTGCCCGGCGCAAGATTCAGCAGGTGCGCGAGACCCTGCGCGTCGGTGATGGTCTCTTGTGTCTGCGGGCCGGTGATCTCCAGTGTGACGTCCGAAAGTCGGACCCCCTTTACATCCTCGACCGTGACGTCGACACGGCCGGCAAAAACCTGGGCGGCCGCTGGCGTGCCGAAGGTCAGGCAGGCGGTCACGACTGCTGCCGCCACGCTGGCGTTCATCATCCCCTTCACCTCAATCCTGATCATGGCCTGAACTGTGCCCGCCGCCGGGCACTGTCCGCTTCAGCAATCGCGATGCCCGGTCCTGGGACGCCCCCTCAACGATGGTTCCTGGGGACGGGTGGTGCTGAGTGAGGGACGAAGCGGCTGAAATGCGATGTGGTCGATTCCATGCACTGAATGAAGGTCTTAGCAAGACGAAAGCCCCACTTGCTACGTCTAACGTGAAGCGTGAAACCGCCGCCAGACCGTCACTTAGACCTCCGGGGCACCGGCACCGACGTGCCGGCGCGGCACCGGTACGGGCTGCGATGGCCGATAGTCCTGCTGGTCGCGACTGCGCTGGGGCTTCTGTCCACGGCATTGGCGTGGCAGTTCACCATGGCGCTGGGTCGGCCTGCCAGTCACTGGCGCTGGCTCCTGATCGTCAACTGCGCCTACTGGTATCTCTGGGCGTGCTTCACGCCGGCGATCGTCTGGCTCTCGCAGCACTTTCGCGTCGAGCGCGGCGGCCTGCTGCGCGCGCTGATGGTACATCTGCCGTCTGTCTTCCTGTTCGCCTTCGGTCACATTGCCGCCATGCAGGGTGTGCAATGGTGGCTGTCGACATCCGAAGGCCGCACGTTCGACTGGTGGACACAGGTACAGCGATCGGCACTCCAGAACCTCGACTGGGAAATGATGACGTACTGGGCGATCGCGGGGCTGAGCCACGCGGTCCTGTACTACCGCGAATCTCACGATCGCGCCCTCCACGCCGCTCAGCTCGAAACGAAGCTGGTCGAGGCGCAGCTCGCCGCGCTGCAGCAGCAACTGCACCCACATTTCCTGTTCAACACTCTTCACGCGGTGTCCGCTCTCATGCATCGTGACGTCGACGCGGCCGACCGGACGCTGATGCGTTTGAGCGATCTGCTGCGGCTCACCCTCGAGCAGCTCGGACAGACGGAGGTCACGCTGAAGGCCGAGCTCGAGTTCGTCTCCAAATATCTGGAGATCGAGCAGACGCGGTTCGCGGATCGCCTCCACGTGCACTTTGACATTCACCCCGACGCGCTGGACGCCCGCGTGCCGAACATGCTCCTGCAGCCGCTCGTGGAGAACGCGATCAAGCACGGTGTGTCGAAGAAAATCGGACCCGGCCGCATTGACATCACCGCGCGTCCCGACGGCGACAAGCTCTGGCTCGAGGTCCGCGACGACGGCGCGGGGTTGTCTGAGACGGGTTTGACGGCGCTCCAGAAGGGCATCGGCGTCTCGACGACGCGCGCGCGTCTCCAGCGACTTTTCGGTGCCGAGTGCCGGTTCGAGTTTCATCGGCTGCAGGAGGGCCTTGCAGTGCTCGTAGTGATTCCGTGGCGGACCCATCGCCGCGGCCCGGCCGACAGCGCGACCGTGAACCCCGCTCCTGAACCGTGGAAGCTGTGGAACCCCCGAATCTTCAGAGCCTCATCATGAAAAAGATCCGAACCCTGATCGTGGACGACGAACCGCTGGCGCGCGACCGACTGTCCAGCCTGCTCTCGACGGAAACTGATATCGACGTCATCGGGCAGAGCCGCGACGGGGAGGAGGCCGCGCACGCGATTCAGGAACATTCTCCGGACCTCGTGTTCCTCGACGTGCAGATGCCGCAGTTGAACGGGTTCGAGGTCATCGACGCGATCGGCCCCGAACGCATGCCGCTCGTCGTCTTTGTTACGGCGTACGACCAGCACGCGCTCAAGGCGTTTCAAGTGCGCGCGCTCGATTACCTCCTCAAGCCGTTCGATCGTGAGCGGTTCAGCGAAGCGCTCCAGCGGGCGCGCGGCCAGATCGAACGGCAGGAGACCGGAGACCTGGGCCGGCGTCTGCTGGCGCTCGTCAAGGACCTCCGGAAGGACCAGCCGCGGTCGGAGCGCCTTGTCGTGAAATCGGGCGGGAGGCTGTTCTTTCTGCGCACTGACGAGATCGACTGGATCGAGGCGGCAGGCAACTACGTCCGGCTTCACGTCGGCAATACGTCTCACCTGCTGCGCGAAACGATGAATGCCCTCGAGGGGCGCCTCGATCCGGAGAAGTTCTTCCGCATTCATCGCTCGCGGATCGTCAACATGGAGCGGATCCAGGAGCTGCAGCCCTGGCTCAATGGCGAGTACGCGGTCGTACTGCGCAACGGGACGCGCGTCACCCTGAGCCGCGGCTACCGTGAAAAGTTGCAGGAGCGCCTCGGCCGACCCATCTGACGCGAAACGATACGCGTCCCGGAATTGGTCATCACCCGCCGGTATCGTAATCGGCCGGCAGGTGCAGTCGCGGAAACTCAGCCGAAATCGACGGATCGGCCCGGCATCCTGCTTGCGTTGCCCCGGTCCGTTCCCATGAAGCCTTTCGCAAGCTGCCGGGTCACCATCCCCGAGACGATGTCGTCTATTGGCGGACGCCGCCCGTGCGTGCTGTTCGTCAGCGACGACCAGGACCTGCGGGCAGTTTCGGCGCGTGTGCTCGAACAGGAAGGTTACCGCGTGATCCCCGCTCGACACGCCGGCCATGCGCTGCTGGCCTGCATGTCGGGGGAACCGATCGACGTCCTCGTGTCGGATCTCTGTATGGGTGACGGCTCGGGTCCGGCGCTTGCCGAGCGCCTTCGCCGTTACAGCGCCGAGCTGCGGACCTTGTACCTGGGCCAGCCCGGCACGACGGAATGCAACGCGGTCGTCGTCCGGCCGTTCACGCGCGACGATCTGGTGGCGCGTCTCGGCGCGGTGCTCGCCACCGCGAACGCCTAGGCGCCGTCATGGCCGCTTAGGGACGTCCACCGGCTTGAAGCCGGCCTTCTGCAACCGCCCGTTCAGCGTATTCAGCCGATTCCCCGTCAGCGATTCAAAATCGAGGAACGCTTTTTTCAGCTCCGCATCGAGCGATACGCCGTGCCGGAGCTGCGAGACAGTCGGCCTGCCTGCGTATGAAAGTACCGACCCATACAGACGGTCTGCCTGCATCGCGTACAACCGCAGCACCAGCGATTGACGTGCGGCGCGATCTTCAGCGGCGTGCCGTGTCAACGGATCGGGCACGAGATCGATCGTGCCGGTTACGACTTCGTCGCCCTTCGTCAGGCGGACCGTGTAGCGCCCCTCGGACACCATGGGTCCGGCCAAGGCGCGGGCCCCGAGGCCTGGCGCCGATGCGCTCTTCGGTGCGTCCAGGCGCATGCTCCAGTAGACGCGATTGATGCCCTGGCGCGCGCCGGCCGGAAGCGCCTTCACCAGCTTCCCCGCACCGTCCAGCACTTCCAGCGTCAGTTTCCCGAAGATGTGGCGCTGCTTCAGGTGGTAGGTGATCACGGCGCCCCCCGGTGGGTTCGGCGCGGCAAAATCGTTGTCCCCCGGAAAGTCCTGCAGCACAGGGGCGATCGACTGCGTGGACGGGCGGGCCGGCAGGATCGCGGCGGTCTGCGCCAGCACCTCACGCGTCAGCTTTCGCAACGGCGTGATGTCATCGAGGATGTGCACACCCCTGCCGTGGGTCGCAATGATCAGGTCGTGTTCGCGTGGATGGATCGCAATGTCGTACACCGCCACCGCCGGCAGGTTCCCCGTCACGCGGGCCCAGCGGGCTCCGCCGTCCAGGGTGACGAACAGACCGAACTCGCTGCCTGCGAACAGCAAGGAGGGATTGATCAGATCCTGCCGCACCACGTGTAGATAGCCGTCGAGTCCCTCGCCGAGGATGGAACGCCATGTGCGGCCGTAGTCACTCGTCACGTAGACGTACGGCCGCATGTCACCGGTGCGATGGCCGTCGAAGGTGGCGTACGCGGAGCCCTTGCCGTGGCGGCTCGGCTCGATCGTGGACACCCAGGTGTGCCGCGGCAGGCCCGGGACGTTCTCCACCAGGTTCGTCCAGGTCCGTCCGCTGTCGCGAGTCAGCTGCAGGTTGCCATCATCCGTGCCGGCCCAAATCACGCCTGGCTCCACCGGTGATTCGGCGAGCGACACGATCGTGCAGTGGTTCTCGGCCGTGCTGTTGTCGAGCGTCACGCCGCCGGACTCACGCTGGCGCTGCTTGGCCGGATCGTTCGTGGTCAGGTCTGGGGAGATCCGCTGCCACGAGTCGCCACCGTCGCGCGATTTGAACACGTACTGGCCGCCAAGGTACAGGACCGACGGATCCGACGCACCCCGAGTGAACGCGGCGTTCCAGTTGAACCGGAACGGCGGCTCGCCGGTCTTGGGATGCGGTCGAATGTCCTTGAGCTCGCCGGTCGCGGTGTGCAGGCGCCGGACCTGCGCCCCTTGATATTCCGAGTACACGACCGATGGATCGCGCGCGTCCGGGAAAACGTGGAAGCCGTCGCCGATGCCGACGTTGGTCCAGTCGCGGTTACGTATCGCCGCGCCCGCGAGGACGCGCGAGGGTCCCATCCACGATCCGTTGTCTTGCAGTCCGCCGTAGACGCGATACGGCCGCTGCATGTCGAACGCCACGTGATAGAGCTGCGACACCGGAAGCGTTCCAACCATCCCCCACGTGACGCCACGGTCGTGTGAGACATATATGCCGCCGTCGGTGCCGAGGATCAGATGCGACGCGTCGTTCGGATTGACCCAGAACGCGTGGGCGTCGGGGTGAACCGACGGCCCGAGTGTCAGCATCTCGAAGCTGCGGCCGGCGTTGCTCGACACGCTCAGAAAGAAACTCGGATTGTAGACACGCGTATGGTCGGTGGGATCGACCTCGAGATTGGCGAAATAGAACGGACGCGCCCTGATGCCGAGCGGGGCGCGTCCTTCGACGGTCGGGCGCCAGCTTTCCGCCATGTCGTCGGACCGATACATCTTGGTGTCCTTCGATTCGACGATCGCGTACAACGTGCCGGGCCGCGAGGGAGCGACGGCCAACGCGATGCGCCCCAGTGGCCCGTCTGGCAACCCTTTTGTGACCTGCGCCCAGTGTTCGCCGCCATCCGTGGACTTGTACAATCCGCTCCCCGGCCCACCTGAGGTGAAGAAATAAGGCTGACGCCGCACCTGCCACATCGCGGCATACATGACGTCCGGCTCCTGCGGGTCCATCTCGATGTCGGCGCAGCCGGTCGTGCCGTTCACGAACAACACTTTCTTCCACGTCTTGCCGCTGTCGGTGGTCTTGAACAGTCCCCGTTCCCCGTGTCCAGGTAGTGCCGGCATCCGTGCTTTTATATATGCCCTTTCCGACCGAGACGCTGTTGCGGGTCCACGCTTCGCCCGTCCCGACCCACACCGTGTCGGGCTTCGCCTGGTCGATCGCGACCGCTCCGATCGACATCGGATGTTCGTCGAAGACGGGCGTGAACGTCGTCCCGCCATTGCTGGACTTCCAGACGCCGCCGCCGGCGCTGCCGGCGTAAATGATGCGGGGGTTGTCGGCGACCACGTCGAGCGCCGCGATGCGCCCGCTCGTGACTGCCGGACCGATGGCGCGGGTGCGCAGGTCGCCGAAGGTAGCTGAATCGAAGGAAGGAGGCGGCGCTTTGTCCTGGGCGCTCACTGCCGCTGTCGTCGCCACCAGCGCGACGCACAGCACCGTCCGTTGCCACACGTGCATTACAGAACTCGGGCTCTCTGCCTTTTCCCTTCTCCCTTTTCCCTTGTCCCTTGTCTACGGCTTCTTCGGCATCTTGAAGATCGTGTCGTCGATCGTGGGATTGAACTCCGCTTTCTCGATCGTCATGGTCAGGACCGGCGTGCCGTTGAGGCTCTGCTTGATCGTGTGGGGCACCATGATGCCCTCGACCTGCTGATAGTTGGACAGCTCTGTGTCGATCTTCTGCTTCGTCCCCCCGGCATCGATCGACGTGGACGTCTTGAGCTCGATGCCGCTCTCCGCGTCGAGGAAGTAGTCCTGGATCTGGCCGCTCTTCTTGGTGACCTTCAGGTGGTACACGTCGGTCGCGTCCAGCTTCTCCTTGCCGACCAGCTCGATCGTGTGGCCCTTGGTCTTGTAGTCGATGAGCGCGCTGTCGAAGTCGGCATCCGCCTTCATCATGTCGGCCTGCGGACCGGTGAGCTCCTGCGCGGTGTCGGTGCCCATCATCGGGTTGATCATCCAGGGGGTCGTACCGTCGAACGCCTGAACGAGTTTCTTGTCCTGGAGGGTGATTTCCTGCCGGGACAGGTTCGGGCGCTTGGCATAGATTGCCATCGGCATTTCCATGCCCTGGAGCGTCACCTTGCCGGTCATCTTCAGGGCGGAGATTGTTTTCCACTTCTCGCCACCCTTGGCTTTCAGGTTCTTGGCGACGATATCGTCAACGGTCTGCGCGTGCGCGGCACCCGCGGACAGGAACAAAGCTGCAAGTACGGCAGGCAGCGGCGACAGCGAGCGGCGCATGAATGGCCTCCTTGGAGCCGCCGAAGCGGCTGATGCGTGAACGCGCAAACCTGCATTCTGGTGGGTGGGCTGGGAAAAGACAAGGGCCGCGCGAGATCGCGCGGCCCCCACGACACAGGTTGGCGAACGGGATGGTGTCAGACCTTCCGCCGCACCATCATGCGGTAGATCGCCAGGAGGATCACCGCGCCCAGGATGGACATAATCCATCCGGCACTCTGGTTGGCTTCATAGAAGCCCATCGCACGGCCAACGAAGCCGCCGATCAGCGCGCCGGCGATTCCGAGCAATATCGTGATGATAAACCCGCCCGGATCACGACCCGGCATCAACAGTTTGGCGATGACCCCGATCACAAGCCCGAACAGAATCCAGGACAGAATTCCCATCGTTCGTCCCCCCTTCGTTCCTCAAAGCGTATCCCGATGCAAGCGGTTGACCACCTCAACGGCAGAGTCGGCTCCCCCGAAAACACCAGCTTCGGACGACAGAAAGGTCCTCGATCTATATAGTGATGCCGCGTGTCCCCCTTGCTGCTGTGTTTGGTGGTGTCTTCATTGACGACACTCGCGCTTATGCCTATCGCTCCAGCCAGTGCCATCGAACGACACATTGCCACTGTGCTCAAAGACTTCAAGGGCACCATGGGGGTGGCCGCCGTCGACCTCCTGACGGATGAAACCGTCGCGGTCAATGCGGATACACGCTTCCCGACCGCCAGCACGATCAAGACGGCTGTCATGGTCGAGGCTTACCACCAGGCCGCCGAGGGGTCGCTGTCGCTCGATGCCACCCTGACCCTCGCCGGAAGCGACAAAGTCGGCGGGTCCGGCGTCCTCAGTGGCATGCGTGAGGGCCTGCCCCTGACGACGCCCCGTGAAATGGCGGGGCTGATGGCGCTCATCGCGCGCGGCAAGGCGGTCAGTGCGGCCGCCTCCGCCGCGATGCTCGCGACACTGAGGCGGCAGCAGGACCGTACGATGATTGGCCGGTTGCTCCCCGATGCCCCCGGCCTCGAGGTGGGGAACAAGACCGGGACCGACGCCGAGAAACAACCTGATGCGAAGGGCATTCACCGGCACCTGCGCGCTGACGCCGCGATCATCACCGCGCCCGGTCTCCGTTACGTCATCGCCGTGTACGCGCGGCAGGTCGAGGACACGCGCTGGTCACTCGACAACGAGGCCCTTGTAACCGGCGCACGCATATCACGCCTGATCTACGATCATTTCCGACGCTGACCAAGCACCAAGGACCAAGGACTAAGAACTACTAGGAGACTTCACATGACCGACCGCCGCTCGCGCTGGGTCCGGATGGGCCGGCTTTCGTTCGCGCTCCTGTTGATCTGGTCATTTGCTCCTTCTCGAGGTTTCTCGAGCGCCCAGGAGAAACAGGAAGACAAGAAAGAGGCTGCGGACAAGGACAAGAAGAAGGAGCTGCCGCTCGAAACCGATCGGACGATCTCGTTCGACACCGCGGAAGGATCGTGGATCTCACTCGACGTGGCGCCGGATGGGCGTCAAATCGTGTTCGAGCTGCTCGGCGACCTCTACACGGTGCCGATAGAGGGCGGGGCCGCCAAACGGATCACGCCCGGCATCATGTTCGACAGCCAGCCGCGATTCTCGCCTGACGGCTCGAGGATCGTCTTCCTGTCGGACCGCAGCGGCGATGAAAACATCTGGATTGCGAACCCGGACGGCAGCGCACCGAAAGCCATCACGAAGGGGAAGAACACACGCTATTGGTCGCCCGAGTGGACCCCGGACGGCAAGTACATCATCGTCTCGCGCTCGGGGGCGCCTCCGGGCGGCACGCAATTGTGGCTGTATCACGTGGACGGCGGGAGCGGTGTCAACCTGACCGGCAGCGAAGAGCGGCGCCAGCTGAATCCGCTCGGCCCGGCCTTCGGCAAAGACGATCGGTTCGTGTACTTCACCGAACGTACGGCCGCCGGCAGCGTGTACAACCAGATGAATTTCCGGTGGCAGCTCGGGGTCTACGATCGCCACACGGGCGAGAATTTCCGGATGAGCGACGAGCTCGGGAGCGCGATGCGGCCGGTACTTTCTCCCGACGGCCGCTGGCTGGTGTACGCGACGCGGTGGGACGCCCAGACTGGCCTGCGCGTGCGCGATCTGAAAAGCGGCGACGACTCGTGGCTGATCTATCCCGTGACACGCGACGACCAGGAATCGGCCTCGACCCGCGATCTGATGCCCGGTTCATCGTTTACCCCGGATTCGAAAGCGCTCATCACCTCTTTCGACGGCAGGATTTGGCGGGTCGACGTTCCGTCGGGTGAAGCAACCGCGATCCCGTTCAGCGCGAAGGTCGAGCAGAAGCTTGGACCGAAGGTCCAGTTCGAGTACCCGATCGACGAGGGCCCTGTCCGCGCGCAGCAGATCCGCTATCCGCGGCTGTCGCCGGACGGGACCAAGCTGGCCTTCACGGCGCTCGATCGCCTGTGGGTCATGGATTATCCATCGGGCAAGGCGCGCCGCGTCAGCTCGCTGGACGCCGGCGAACATCAGCCCGCATGGTCGCCGGACGGAAAATCGATCGCGTTCGTGAGCTGGTCCGACGCGGACGGGGGGCACGTCTACCGCGTCGCCGCCGATGGCGAGGCGCCGCAGAAGCTGACGCAAATCGCGTCCTTCTATTCCGACCCGGTCTACTCCCTCGACGGACAGCGTATCGTGGTCGTACGCGGTCCGCGGGAAGAGCGCCAGGAAGACTTCTCGCCGCAAGGCCGAGGCGGGCAGGCAATGGAGCTCGTGTGGCTGCCGGCCGGCGGCGGTGACACCACGTTGATCACGCCGTTCCGCGCGCAGGGACGGCCGCACTTTGCCAAGGACCCGGGACGAATCTACGCCTGGGAAGGCAGCCGCGGCCTCGTGTCGTTCCGGTTCGATGGCACCGACCGCAAGACGCACGTCAAAGTCACCGGGTACAAGAACCCGAACGCGGAGCAGCCGACCAACGCGTCCGAAGGAGCCTCCTACCGTTGCGCTCGCCAGCCCGGATAGCGCATCGGTTCCGGTGAAGAAATTGACCACGGTGGGGGGAGAGTTCCTGGCGTGGGCCGGCAACGGGAAGGCTGTGACGTTCGCTCTCGGCCGGACGCTCTTCAAGTACGACCTCGACGCGGCCAAAGCGGCCGAGGAAAAAGAGAAGAAAGAGGCGGAGGCGAAGAAGGAGACCGAGAAGAAGCCCGAACCGGAGAAGAAGCCCGAATCGGAGGACAAGGACGACAAGCCGGAGCCTCGGAAAAAGCCGGCGTACGAAGCCACCCCCACCGAGGTCGTCGTCGAAGCGCCGCGCGCGAAGCCAAGTGGCACAGTGGTCCTTCGCGGCGCGCGTGTCATCACGATGAAAGCCCAGGAGGTCATCGACAACGGCGACATCGTCGTGAAAGACAACCGGATCGTGGACGTGGGACGGCGGGGGCAGGTCAAGTTGCCGGCGGGAGCACGCACGATCGACGTGACCGGCAAGACGATCATGCCGGGGCTCGTGGACGTCCACGCGCATATCTGGCCGGCGTGGGACGTGCACAAGACGCAAGTGTGGGAATACCTGGCGAACCTGGCGTACGGCGTCACGACGACCCGCGACCCGCAGACAGCTACCACAGACGTCCTCGCGTATCGCGACCTGGTCGAGACCGGCGAGATGATCGGGCCGCGCGTCTTCGGAACGGGTCCAGGTGTCTTCTCGCAAGACAACGTTCAGAGCCTGGACGATGCCCGGGACGTGTTGAAGCGGTACAGCCAGTATTGGGACACGAAAACGATCAAGCAGTACATGGCGGGCAACCGGCAGCAGCGCCAGTGGATCATCATGGCCGCGAAGGAGCAGAAGCTGATGCCGACGCTCGAGGGCGGCCTCGACCTCAAGCTCAACCTGACGCAGATCCTCGATGGCTATGCCGGTGTCGAACACACCTTGCCGATCATGCCGCTCTACAAGGACGTCGTGCAGCTCGTCGCCCAGTCGGGGATCGTGTACACGCCGACGCTGCTCGTGCAGTACGGCGGACCGTGGGCGGAGAACTACTTCTACCAGTCCACCGACGTACATGGCGACCGGAAGATGCGCCGGTTCGCTCCGCACAGCGATCTCGACAGCACGGTACTCAGACGACCCTGGTTCCACGAACAGGAGTATTCGTTCCCGCTGGCGGCCAAGGTGCTCGCCGACATCGTCGCCGCCGGCGGCAAAGTCGGGCTGGGCGGCCACGGGCAGCGGCAAGGCATCCAGTGCCACTGGGAGCTGTGGGCGATTGCCACGGGCGGGATGCCGGCGCACGACGTCCTGAAGGTTGGAACGATCTTCGGCGCCGAGGGGATCGGCATGGCAAAGGACATCGGGTCGATCGAGAAAGGCAAGCTGGCGGATCTGGTCGTGCTCGACCGGAATCCGCTGGAGAACATCCGCAACACCAATACGATCCGGTACGTGATGAAGAATGGCGAGATGTTCGAGGGGGACACGCTCGATCAGATCTGGCCCCAGGCGAAACCGCTGCCGCGCCAGTACTGGTGGGACCTCGAACCGACGCCGCGCAAGACGGCGCCAGTGCGGCCGCGGATCACGACGACCAGCAACGGAGCGTCGCAGAAGTAGCCGGCGCGAATGGCCGACGGCGAAGCGCTAAAGTGTTGCTACCTTATTCCAAGCTGCGGGATCCTGACAAAAGTACGACGACAGAAACGCGTACAGCTCGGGATGTCGGTCTGCTAGGTCACAGGCGTCTGAAAGAAGGCTTCGACAGCAACCGCGAAAAGCTCGACGGAACTCGCCATGGCATACGGATCCAACTCGGAATCGCCATGGCGTAGCCGCTCCTCCTCCCGTTCAACGATTCGCGACCACTGATGTCAATCGCGTCTAATGCGACGAATGAGTCGCGCGCTTCGGCGCCATGATACGTGTCGGGGGACGTGCGGCCAGGGCTCATCACTTCAGACCGAGTTTCTTGCCTGCCGTCAATAGACTGATGGCTCCTCGAGCCATCTCCACTCTTGACGGCTTGTTACTTCCAGCGTCTCAATCGGTTGCGCTGACACGTCAGCGAAGCGCGAAGATGACCAGAACCACCAGCGCGAGCATCCCCCCGAGGATGCTGATCAGGAACCAGAAGTGGGACCAGCCCAGCTGCAGCAGTCCATTCCGGCGTACAAGACGGGCCGGGGATCGCCGCGCTCCCTCATGAGTCAGACTGTGTGTAGTCACATGACACCTCTTCGCTACATCCAACGGGATCTGACACCGCAACGGGGTTGTTGTTCCGTCACTTCGACGTTCCGGTTCGGCTCAGGAAAGCCGGCAGCAACTCCTTCGCCATGATCTCGGTCTCCAGCGACCGTTTCGCATTGTAGTTCCCCCCGTCAGCACGACGACGAGATCGAGAGACGGAACGAGGTAAATCTTCTGCCCGCCGTTGCCGGTTGCGACGACCATGTCCACGCGGCGTGCTCCACCTGGGGTGGTGACGTTGAGCCATTGGTGCCACCAGAAGTACCCATACCGCTGATCGCCGACCGTCGAAAGCTGCGCGGTGGATTGCGCGACCCACTGACGCGAGATCACCTGACGCGCGCCCCAGTTCCCTTGCTGGTGGAAGAGGACACCCAATTTGAGCATGTCGCGCGGGCGGAGGTAGAGCTGCGCGAAGGTCGCTGCGTTCGTTGACGACAGCGTGAAGTTCCATCGCACACTGTCGGCTCGAATGCCGAGCGGCCCGAACGGCTCCCGCTGAGCAAACGCCGGCAGCAGCATGCCAGTGGCCCGCTCGACGATCCGCCCCGCGACATGAACGTTGCCCGAGCGATACCGACCCTGCGTGCCAGGCGAACCCCGACACAATCCCATCGGCTGCCCTGCGGAACAGGATGGTATCGCCGGCACCATTCAGAAATCGGTCGCCGCCGATTGGCGTAAGGGGTACTTGGCTTCGTCGATGACGGCGAACAGGAGCGTGTCTGCGGCGACGAGGACGATGCTGGTGCCGCCGTGATAGGCGTATACGCCTTGGTAGTCGGCGAGCGCTTCGCGCTGCACGGACGTACGCGGCGATAGCTCTTGCTCAAGTTCGAGTACCGCTGCCTTGGCTGTGGCCGCTACAGGGACCCGATCGCCAGCTCGCGGCATTGCCTGATCGTTCAGCAATGCGCGAATGTGCGGCAGCGATTCCTTGGCTCGAAGTTTCACGAGCGCCTGAATTGCGGAAATCCGAACCAGTGCGTCATTGTTTCGGAGAGCTTCAATCAGAGGCTTCACCGCCCGCGTGTTCCGGATCTCGCCGAGCGCCCAGGCAACCTTGTAGTTCACGTCCGAGTCGGCCAGCCACGGCAGGAGCAAGTCGACCGCTCGTTCGTCCGCCAATCCCCCGAGCACGTGAACGGCATAGTACCGGTCGGCACGAATCTGCGGATCCAGGGACCAGCGACCGCCTGGTATACCTTGGCCTTCCGGTCGAGGCGATAGATCGTTCAGAATGCCGACGATGACGTCAAAGCCCCGCGGATCGCCGAGACCGGCAAAGACGAATGCCGTGTTGGCCCGGACGTGCCTGTCGTGGTCGGTCAGCCGACGTTCGAGCCGCCTGAGGATCTGCGTGTCAGTCAGGCTGACGAGCTGCCTGCCAACTTCCAATTGACGCGAAAAGCCGGCTCGCTCGAATTCCTCAACCAAGGCCTCAGCGCTCCGGCGGTCCTGCGCGTCTTCGAGGCCCTGCGGAGCCTGACCGATGGCCAGTACGGCGATGAAGGCCCCAGCGGCGATGCGCGTCTGATAACCCATCTCCAGCCCTCAGGTCCTTCCCTCGAAGTACCAGACGGCCAAGAGAATGACCGACAAAAGAGGGGCATACATCAGCAGCATCACCACTCAGGCGCGTGAAGACTTCACTTTGCGGCGTCGCTTCTGCGACTTCCCGCCGGTCTTGGCACGCTTCGCGCGAGTCTTCGCAGCCTTGACGTAGCCGATGCGGGGAGCCGGGCCCACGCCACCTGGTATTGAGTACGAGAGCGCCACGATGCCACTGGCCGGAAGTGTCTTCTGGTCCGCGAGTTTCAACTTCGTCGCAGCGCCTGGCGGCAGGAGCGGGATCCCGCTTCCCAGAAGCACGGGCACGACGGCAACTTCCACCGTGTCGACGAGGCCTGCGGTGAGGAGTGAGCGAAAGAAGTCACCTCCGCCGTAGAGCCAGATGTCGCGGCCTGCCTTCGCCTTGAGTGCCGCCACGACCTCACGGGGATCATCGTTGACGATGCGGACGCCAGGATACGTGGCGGGACGAAGCGTCCGTGAGAAGACGACCACCTCGAGGCCCGGCATTGCGCCGTGCCCGCCCTGTGCCGCGACTAGCTCGTACGTCTTCCGCCCCATGACGGCAGTGTCAAACTCTTTGAACAACGCGGCAAAGTCGATGGCCGGGTCCATCACGATCCAGTCATATTCGCCGTTCGGCCCCGCGATGAAGCCGTCCAGACTCACCGCGACGTGGTAGCGCAATCGTCTGCTCATGATCGGGTTCCAATTCGTGGAGCGGCCGCGAGGCGGTCAAGAACGGTCTGGCTAACGCGCCGAATGAGCCGCGCGCTGCAGCGCCACGATCACACGAGACTGCCGGCGTGTCGGGTCGATTTGATGGTTGTTAGCCCGCCCTGCACCTCAATCGTTCCGGCCGAAAGGCTGAGGAACTCCGGCCGGATCTCAGAGTGGGAAACCAGCATTCGCTTCTCGCGGATCCAGTTCTGTCTCGCCGTTGTCGGAGACCTACCGATGTTGAGCGGCAAGTGCACCGTCGATGAGCGCAAATACGGCGAGCAGCGTGAGCAACGCGCCACCCGTGAACCAGCCTGTGGCCCCCAACTTCCACACATGCTCCGTCAGCCCCGCGAGAAGGCCGAAGACTCCGCACAGGAACCCCAGCGCCGCCGCCCCCCGCGCGACGATGCTTCGCCTTTGCTCGTATACCATGTCGCCTCCTCTCCCGGTAAAGCGCCAAAGGTAATTCCATCGTACCAATTCCCGGCTATCGAGCTGCCATCGTATCCCACAGGTATGCGGATGCAATCTGTCGCCCCAAGGGCGACACCGACCGAGGAAGGGCAGTAGCTTGAGGCTGCCGATTACTGATTGGAAAGATCATCTCTTTGACGTCGGGCTAGACCTAATGGCTGTCACGGCTCAATCGCGGCGCTCAGCCGACGGCCGCCTACGCAGGCCCCGCAGTTGAGGGGGGCCTGCTTCGGCGGCAGCTGATGCCGGCGATGGAACTGAGATCGCGAAGCATAGACCTACCGTCCTCGTACATCGTGGATTATGTGTCGCGTCTCACGGCGTCACACAGGGCCACACGAGGAGGTAGGTCATGGAGAACCGTAGCATGTTCGTTGGGTTAGATGTCCACAAAGAAACGATCGACGTGTCCATCGCGGAGGGCGACCGCCACGGCGAAGTCCGCCACTACGGCGTGATCGCCAGTGATCTCGAGCCGCTCGACAAGGTGATGCGCGCGCTGCGCGCCTCGGACCGACGCCTGCACTTCGTGTACGAGGCGGGCCCGTGCGGGTTCGGAATCTATCGCCACTTGACGGCGCACGGGGAGGACTGCGTGGTCGTGAGTCCGTCGATGATCCCGAAGCGCAGTGGGGACCGGATCAAAACGGATCGGCGCGATAGCCTGTCGTTGGCCCGCCTCCACCGCGCGGGCGAACTCCGCGCGATTTACGTCCCCGATGCGACGGACGAGGCGATGCGCGACCTCGTGCGCGGACGCGACGATGCGGTCGTCGTGGGGACGCAAGCGAAGTATCGACTGAAGGCGTTTCTTCTGCGGCAGGGGCGCCGCTATCCCGGACGGGCAGGGTGGACGATTCCCTATCGCCGGTGGCTCGCCAATCTCAGTTTCCCGACGGCCGCTCAGCACGTGGCGCTTCACGAGTATCGGGACACGATCGATGAAACCGAACGACGCATCGACCGCCTCACCGAGCAACTGCGCCAGCTCGCGCCGACCTGGCGGTGGGCACCCGTCGTAGACGCGTTCCAAGCGTTACGGGGCGTGTCGTTCATCACCGCCGTCGGCTTGGTCGCGGAGCTCGGCGACCTGACGCGCTTCCGTCACCCGCGCGAGCTCATGGCGTATCTGGGGCTCGTGCCCTCGGAATACTCCAGTGGGCCGAGTGTGCGACGCGGCGGGATCACCAAGGCCGGCAATCCGCACGTCCGGCGCCTGCTCGCCGAATCGGCGTGGGCGTATCAAGGGATTGCGCGCATCGGGCGGCAGCAGTTGTATCGCCAGGAAGGACTCCCGAAGGTCGTCTGCGACATCGCGTGGAAGGCGCAACTCCGATTGACGGGACGCTTCCGCCGGCTGGTCGCGCGGGGGAAGGCCAAACCGAAAGTAGCCACCGCGATCGCCCGCGAGCTCACGGGCTTCATGTGGGCGATTGCGCAGGAGGTGTCGCCGGCGTCGCAGTAAGGTGCGACGCGCGTACAGGATGTCTTCGTTCATCGGTCGTTCCGGCGGTACGGTGACCAGGTGGAGAACCCTCGAGGTCGTTAAGGGCATCAGCTTCGGCTGAAGATGCCCGTGGCTAGAGTGAGGCAGCTCCGCGACGCACAGAAGTCTGGCGGTATCCAATCCGCGAATATCAGCAGCGTCAACCGTCGCTAGAACATCGTGCCGCCGGAACGATCGATGAACGAGGACTGAGAAACGGAGACAGAGATCACGATGGTGAGGACGGGAACGCGTTGCTTACTTGACAAGTGACAGCCATATCAACG
>JAIVJE010000570.1 GCA_020200195.1 Acidobacteriota bacterium
GTTATGAGTTGGCATAGCGGTGATCCTGACCGGTGAGGAGTTGCTACAAGTCGAAGAATTGAACGGACCGGTCGTATGCTAGCCGGAGCCCATCTATGGAGTTGCCAATGAAATACATTCGGTTTGCACGACGCGCCATGATGGGGCTGCTCGTCGCGGCCCTCTTCGCGGCCCCTTCTTTCGCGCAGGACGGCTATCGCACGCCGCCCGACGCCATCACGAAGATCCTCGATTCCCCAGCGCCGCCAGTCCTGTCGGTGAGCAGCGACCGCAAGTGGATTTTGATTACGACTGCGGACGTCCCGGAAACGACGATCGCGGAGCTTGCCGAGCCGACGCTGTTCCTCGCCGGCCGCCGCTTCCAGACGCAGCCGAGACACCGCATCGACCTCGAAGGTGTGCGGACCGCATCGCTCAAGCCGGTTGAAGGCGGCGCCGAGATCCCGATTCCCGTGCCGAACGGTGCCCGTCTCACGACGCCGCAGTGGAGTCGCGACGCGAAGCGTCTGGCGTACTTCGTCATCGCGCCGGAGCGCATGACGCTGCATATCTTCGACACCGCGGCCAGGTCGAGCCGCCCGGTGACAGCCAGCGGCATCCAGGGGCGTCTCGCCTCGGCGGGCGGCTGGTCGAAAGACGGCAAGCACTTCCTGTTCAGCGCGACGACGCGCGAGGGGGAAGCACTGTGGGTTGCCGACGTGGACGCGGCATCGGCGAAGCGCCTGACGCCCCACTCGATCAACTACGTCGCCGGCGGCTGCTCGTGGACGGCCGGGCGCGCGCCCGCCGTCTGTCTGCTGTTTCCTGAAGGACGCGGCGCGGAGCCGAAGACACCCGCAGCTCCGACGGGACCCATCGTGCAGGAATCGTACGGCCGCCCGGTGCCCGCGCGCACCAACACCTACCTGCTGAAAGATCGCCACGACGAGGCGCTGCTCGATCACTACATGACGTCGCAGCTCGCGGCCGTCACCATGGACGGAACGATCGCGCCGCTCGGCAAGCCCGCGATCCACGCGTCGCCATCGGCGTCGCCGGACGGCAAGTACCTCCTCGTTCGCATGACCCATCGTCCCTATTCGTATCAGGTGGGCATGGGAAATTTCCCGGTGAAAACCGAAGTCTGGACGCCGGACGGCCAGGTCGTGCGAACCGTGGACGACCGTCCGTTGATCGACGCGCAGCCCAGCATGCGGGACTCGACGTCGCCGGGAATCCGCAGCATCGCGTGGCGCGCCGACGAGCCGGCGACCCTGGTCCTCGTGCAGGCGCTCGACGACGGGGATCCGCGCCGGACGGTGCCGAAGCGCGATCGCGTCTCGATGCTGAAGGCCCCGTTCACGGGAGAGCCGCAGCCGTTCGTCGACACCGAGCTGCGCTACGGCGGCATCCAGTGGCTCACTCCGAAAGTCGCGATACTCAGTGACTACAGTTCACAGAGAACCCGCGCACGGACATGGGTGATCGATCCGTCGCTTCCTGACGGCGGCACGCCGCGGCCGCTTTGGGATTACAACACCGAGGATCGCATCAGCGCGCCAGGCAGCCTGCTCTATCAGTACGACCCGGCGAGCGATCGCCAGGTGCCGATCACGAGTCCGGATGGCCGGTGGTTCTACCTCACAGGTCCCGGCGCGTCGAAGGACAAGGACGGCGACCGCCCCTATCTCGATCGGATGGACATCGCGACGGGCAAGATCGAACGGCTCTGGCAGTCCGCGCCGCCGTACTACGAGAGCGTCGTCGCGCTCCTCGATCCATCGGCGAGGAAAGCGATCGTGCAGCGGCAGTCTCCGACCGAACGGTCCGACTAC
>JAIVJE010000330.1 GCA_020200195.1 Acidobacteriota bacterium
ATCCTCTGATCATGAAGACCCCGCATCAGAAGCTGAGTAAATCTGACGGCGACACTGGCGTCCGCGATTTGCGCCGCGCCGGCTGGACGCCCGCCACCGTCCTCTCCGCCAGTGCCTAGGGGGACAGCCACCTTTATTTGGGGACCGCCACCTTTTTCGCGCCGGAAATGCTAACAATTCACAAGCAAAGCTGGCTGCCCGGAAAAAGGTGGCTGCCCCCCTACCCGAAAAAGGTGGCTGTCCCCCATCAGCGCAGCCGGAGACGGCGGATGGAGAGATCGGGGCCGGCGTTCACACGGGTCAAGTAGAACAGGACGCCGTCCACCACGGTCAGCGCGGTCGGATCCACGATCCCAGCGGCGCCCTCGATCGGTTCCACGGACGTGACGGCGGTGCCCGCGCGATTCAGGCGGATCCGGATCAC
Source organism: Acidobacteriota bacterium (assembly GCA_020200195.1). GTDB lineage: Bacteria > Acidobacteriota > Vicinamibacteria > Vicinamibacterales > 2-12-FULL-66-21 > JAIVJE01. The sequence goes on from JAIVJE010000330.1 coordinate 425, forward strand.
CCGGAGGTTGCCATCTTCGGTTGCCTGCACGCCGACGAGGGCTCCTCGATGCCATCGGATATGGCGGAGGCCCGCAAGACGGCCCGGTGCGCCGCCGCGTACCCCGCTGACGCGGCGTGCGGTCAGATCGACACGCACGATGCCGGTCTCGTGAGCGACGTACAGCGTCCGCTCATCGGCCACCGCCAGGCTCGTGACGCCTGGCTTCCCCACTGCGATCGCGCGTTCGAACCCGCGCGTCGACGACTTGACCTTGAACACGCCGCCGCCTGCCGCATCCAGCACGAACACGGCCCCGCCGGCCGTAACGGCCACGTCAACGAGTCGCCCGCTGCTCGCCGGTATCTCAACGGTATGCAGGACACGGCCCGAGACGAGCTGAAGTTTGTGCAGGGTCGTCCGGGTCGAGTCCGCAGCGGCGCTCGCTACCCACAAATCCCCGCGGCGGTGATCGATCTCCAAGGCGGTCAGCCCGAGAAAGCCCCCGGACTTCGCTGCAACCATGTCGCTGACACGCCTGGACACCTCGTCGATGACCATCAGCTTGCTCGCCTCACGATCACTGACGATGAAGCGACGCGATACCGAGTCGTAAGCGAGGCCGGCAGGAACAAATGGCGCGGTGACAAACGAGATGTCGCCATCGGGACCAGTACTTTCCGCCGTCCCGCGGGCTGTCAGCGGCGCGCCTTTCGAGACGGCAGAGGTCTCCGACTTCGCGCCGCTCGCAACGCGGATATCTCCGGTGCCCACCGCGGTTTCTGAGACGAACGGCTCCCAGGCCGGCAGCGCGCGGACGCGCCGGAAGTCATCGTTCGTCGCGGCGTCTGTCTTGACGCCTGCCTCGGCAAGCCGCCGGAGCATCACGAGCGCGTCGTGAGGACGGCCGCTGAGACTTTGGGCCCGCGCGATCAGGTACATGAGGTCTGGATCGTTGGGACGCGATTTCTGCAGAGCGCGCCACGCGAGATCGTGAAACGCGTCGGCGTCCCCTCGTTCGGCGGCTTCGAGCGCAAGCTGCCGGCACGCCTTGACGTCGCCGCATTCCGCCTGAAGAGAGCCGGGAGGCGCCGCGGTCGCGAACGAGGTCAGGAGAAGGCAGGTGGCGATCATCATCAGCGGCCGCATGATCCTACCAGCGTTCGAACAGACGTCTTGCGCACTCATCGAATACGCAAACGGACTCCAAGGATCAGCGTGCCATCGCCCGTCGTCACTTGAAGTCCCTCGGCGAACTGAAGAAAGTCGGTCAATCCTCGTTGTGCCAGCAAATCACGAATGTCTACCAGGATGCGGTCGCCTTCCAGGCGGATGCCTTTCGGGACCTTGTCCAGGAAACCCAGGGCTGAGCCGGCCAAAGACATGAGTCCGCCGGAGGCCATCCGTAGTACGAGCACCGGGGATGCCGGCAGCTCCGGCTGCTGCTCGATCGACAACCTGAGCGTCACCGCCGGCAGCAGCGGCGAGCGGCCCAGCCGCACCCGCGCCGTCAGCCGGTTGCCGGCCTGAGTCTGCACCTGAACTTCATGGACGGCACCGCCGGGTGGCAGGGCTTCCGCGATCAACTGGTTCAGCAGCCGATCGGAAACAGGAATTGTGGCTTCGGCGCGAGCGCCCGCGATATCCGCGAAGCCTGCTGCCTGCTGCTGGAAAAGAAGTGCGGACAGTCGCGGGTCCATCTGAGGCACAAGGTACGGCCGCACCGGAGTGCGACCGTACCAGTATGCTCCCGCTTCTACGAGGATGGGGTTGGCTTCTTCAACGACCTCGCGCCGGTGTCCGGCGGCGCGACCTGGTCAACGACATCGCCTGCAGCCTTCTGCACGCGCTCCGCTGTATCGCGCACCTTCTCCTGAACCCCCTCGACAACGCTGTCGCGCGCCTCACCCATCAACTGGTTCTCTCGCTCGGTCTCCGGCAAGGCCATACCCACCGCGGCCCCGACCACGATGGCCGCGGCGCCGATCATCAGCGGATTCTCCCTCAGCATCCGCTGCATTTGATTCTGGGCTTTGCGCGCGGTGACGGTCGCATCGCGCTGGAATGACGACACCGAGTGCGTGCTGGGTTCGTAGGAAAGCCCCGGAGCATACGGCCCCGCGGTTTCATAACCCAGCGACTCCGCGGCGGAGGGGCGATAGTAGTTCTCATCGCTATCGTACCGCCGCCCGGCAGAACGCAGGTGCGACCGCCGGCGCCAATCGTCCTCTCGGCTCTTGCCCCCGAACGCCAGCCACGCGAGGCCGGCGACGCCGATGCTGACCATCGCCACGGGGATTGGATTGCGGCGAGCCCCGTCCATCAAGTCGTCCGCGCCGCTGCCGACGGTATCGCTGATCTGCCGCACCTTCTCGGACGTCGCGCTGCGTACGCTTTCTGTCGCTTGCGCGACGAGGTTGCGCGGACGCAGCTTGTCCTGGATCGCATCGATCGTCTCCGACATGTCCTCGCGCGTCTGCTCGATTTCCTCCCGAATCTCGCGCGTGCGCCGGGCCGGCGCTTCGTCGCGCGGTGGAGCTGCCGAGTATCCGCGGAGCGGCTCCTCGTCACGTCGCAGGACGTCGTCCCGGTCCAACGGGTCGCCTGATCCGGTGATCTCGTCGCCGCGGCCCGACATCCGCTCTCTGTCCTTTACGCCCTTTGTCCGGTCGTCCATCTGGCATTCTCCTTCAGTGTTTCAATCGTCTGGGTCGGTGCGACGCTGGTCCGGCGCATGTTTGCCATGGCCCGGTTGACCAGTACGTACCCGACCAGCATGGTGAGGATTGCGACGATCAACGCCGCCAGCCACATGGTCACACCCATCTGGCTCAGACCGATGACGACCGCCGCGAGCAGCACCAGCACGCCAGCGTGGGCGAGCGCACCGCCAACGACCGCCGCCGCCGCATGCGTGCCCGCCGTCTTCAGCTTGGCGGTCATCTCCGTCGCCGCCAGCTCTACTTCCTTACGGACGAGTACGCCGGTTTCCCGGGACAACTCCGCGAGAAGGTCGCCGAGCGAACGATTGTCCAGTTTGTCGGTCATCAGTAGATCTCCCGTGTGGCGAACGTGCGGTCCGTCATGGTTCCCCGGTTGAAGCGCGGCGAACCGGTTTCCCGATCCGACGAGCTCTTGAGAAAGCGGGCACCAAGGAGCCCGACGGCGAAGGCGCCACCGATGAACAACGCGGGCTGCCGCCGCGCGAGTTGCTGCGCGTCGTTCAGCAGCTCGGAGACGTTCTTTTCTTTCAGCCTGGTCGAGAAGCGCTCGAGCTGATCCGCCGCCTGCTCGATGTACTGCGCGATGGTCTCATGCTGCTGGTTTCGGAGCTGTTGTGTGCTCTGCCGGACCGCTTGCGCGATCGTGCCGAGCCCATCCGTGGCGCGCTCCTTCTGTGTTGTGAGCTGAGCGCTGGCGCGCTCGCGCACGCGATCGGCTATCCCGTTTCCCGATGTCTGTGGCGTATGGTCCATCAGTTACCTCTTTGTATGCCTGGACGGTTGCGTTGGCCCGTGTCACGCACTGCATTGCGCACTTCGTGCCATCAGCCGGGCAGACAGATCGCGGCGCGATGCGCTCGTATGAGACGAATCGCGTGAAGCGGCGCGTATGCGAACGCGTCACGAGAGATAACGGCAGTGTCTACGCGGAATACGTGTGGGTGAGGTGCCTTGTCGACCTCTGCTTTACGCGTCGCGCAAGGTCTCCATGGGATCGATCCGAGTCGCGCGGCGGGCCGGTACATAACACGCCGCGACGGCCACGAGCAGAAGCATGACCGTGACGCCCCCGAACACGGCGAGGTCGTGGGTGCCGACTCCGAACAGCAGGCTCTGCAGATACCGCGTCAGCGCGATGGATCCGGCAAGACCCAGCGCAATGCCGATGCCGGCGGTTATCATGCCCTGTTTCAGCACGAGCGAGAGAATAGACTGCCGATCCGCGCCGAGCGCCTGCCGGATCCCGAATTCGCGGTTGCGCTGCGCGACGCCGAACGCGAGGACTCCGTAGATCCCGATGGCCGAGAGGATCAGCGCGACGGCGCCGAACAGCCCCAGCAGCATCATTGGCGTCCGGCGACTCTCGAGCGATCGTGCCACCCACTGATCCATCGTCCTCACGTCCGCAATCGGCTGCTCGGGGTCGAGCGATTGCACAGCGCCCCGAACCTGCGACACGAGGCTTTGTGGATCGACGCCGGTCTTCAGGACGAGCGCCATGCTGCCCGGGGATTGCTGGGAGACCGGGTAGTAGAGGCGCTCCTTTAGTACAGGTTCCCCGAGATCGATCGAATTGATGGTGCCGACCACCCCGACGATGGTGATAGGGGGGCTGGTCGGTCCGCCGCGCCGGACCTGCTGGCCGAGTGCGCTCCGGTTCGCGAAATAGCGCTTCGCCAGGTATTCGTCGACGACCACTACAGGCGCGCTGTCGGCAGTGTCCGACTCATTGAACAGACGGCCGGCGATGAGCGGAATCTGCATCGCACGGAAGTAGTCGCCACCGACGATCTCCTGCCTGCCGTGTGGTGCGGCCTCAGTAGGCCCAGGCGTAAACCCGACGATGGAGTAGGAACCGGAACTGACGCTGCCGTTGAAGGGGACGTTGGACGTCAGACCCGCGGCCGTCACGGCCGGCAGGGCCGCGGCTTTTTCGACGAGCCGCTCCCAGAAGGCGCGCCGCGCCGGGGCATCAGCGTACCGCGTGGCCGGAAGCGCGAGCTGTGCGGTGAGCACGTTATCGCTCGAGAATCCGGGATTGACGTTCTGGAGCTGCGCGAAGCTCTTGATCAACAGACCCGCGCCGACCAGGAGCACCAGCGCGAGCGCCACTTCGGCAATGACCAGCGTCGCGCGCGTCAGGCCGGTCGTCCGGCTGGCGGAGCCGCGCGTCGCGTCCTCTTTCAGCAATGCGTTCGTATTGCCGCGCATGACGGCAAGCGCCGGCACGATGCCGAAGACCAGCCCCGTCACGACGGCCAGCGCGATCGTGAACGCCAGCACCACGGGGTGCAGCGACGCGTCGACCACCCCTGGAAGCTGGCGCTCGCTGAGCGCAATCAGCGCCCTGACGCCGGCGAGCCCGAGCGCCAGGCCGCAGACCCCGCCAATGACCGACAGGACGACGCCTTCGGTCAGCATCTGGCGGGCCAGCCGCCAGTGGCCCGCGCCGAGTGTGGTGCGGATCGCAAGCTCGCGCCCGCGGCCCGTCGCACGCATCAGGAGCAGATTGGCCACATTCGCGCACGCGATCAACAGGACCAGGATGACGCCGCCCTGCAGCACGTAGAGCTGCTCGCGAACATCCCCGACGAGCTCATCGCGAATGTCGACGGCAAAACCACCGAAGCCGCTCGTCCTCGCGAACGCCGCGCGCTGCGGCAACCGCTCGATGTTACGGTCCACGATGATCTTCATCTGCGCGTTCGCTTGCGCGATCGTGGCGCCCGGCCGGAGCCGCGCGATCATCGAGCTGAACTCGTTGCCGCGTCCCTGATCCGACATCTGTTGGGGCGTGAACGAGAAGGGCACGAGGATCGCGACCTCACGCGAGGGCAGGTCGAAATCCGCCGGCAGCACCCCGACGATCCGGTACGGCTCGCCATTGAGGCGGACGTCGCGGCCGACGATGGCAAGGTCCGCGGCAAAGCGGGAGTTCCAGAGCCCGTACGTCAGGATCGCGAATTTGTCGGCGCCGGTCCTGGCTTCGTCTTCATTGAACGCGCGGCCGAGGAACGGCTGCCGTTGCAAGGTCGTGAAGAAGGAGGGGGTCACGGCGAGGCCGCGGATCTGCTCGGGCTGCCCTTCTGACGCCAGATTGAGGCGGCGGTTCATGAACAGCGTCGCGTCCTCGATAGCCGGCGCCTGAGTCTTGCGGTCGATGTAATCGGGGATCGAAACGCTCGCCTGCTGCAGGCCCATCAACGGATAGGTATTCCAGACGAACACCAAGCGATCGGCGTCCGGATACGGCAGGGGTTTGAGGAGGGTCTGGTAGCTTAGGCTGAAAATCGCGGTATTGGCACCGATCCCGAGAGTCAGCGTGAGGACGGCAACGAGTGTAAAGATGGGCTGCTTGCGGAGCGTGCGGAGAGCGTAGCGAATGTCCTGCATGATCGGATGCTTGGACGTCGCCCGCGGAGAAATGGTTGCGGTTTTGGCGTCAGTCGCAGGTCACTTTGCGGAGGAGTGGGAGATCGCTGAGGATCATGCCGGCGCCGACGACCACGGAGGTGAGCGGGTTCTCGGCCACCACAACCGGCAGTCCCGTCTCGTCACGCAGCCGCCGATCCAGATTGCGCAGCAGCGCGCCGCCGCCCGTGAGCATGACGCCCCGATCGTAGATGTCGGCCGACAGTTCCGGCGGAATCCGTTCGAGCGCGTCCCGTACCGCCTGCACCATCTGCCGCAACGGCTCGGCGAGGGCCTCGCGGACCTCCGCGTCCGTCACGGTGATCGTGCGCGGCACACCTTCCAGCAGATGGCGGCCCTTCACTTCCATCTTGAGCGGCTTCTCGAGTGGGGTCGCAGAACCCAGCTCGAACTTGATCAACTCCGCCGTCCGCTCGCCAATCAGCAGGTTGTACGACTTTCGCATGAACTGAATGATCGCGTCGTCCATGGCGTTGCCCGCCACGCGCAGCGACCGCCCGTACACCGTGCCCGCGAGCGAAATGACCGCGATGTCCGTCGTCCCGCCGCCGATGTCCACGATCATGTTCCCGGCAGCTTCGGTAATCGGCAGGCCCGATCCGATCGCCGCCGCCATCGGCTCGTCCACGAGGTGCACTTCGCTCGCTTTGACGCCGATACCCGCTGTCCTTGACGGCGCGGCGCTCGACCTGCGTGATCTCCGGTGGCACGCCGATGACCAGCCGCGGGCGCAGCATGGGATTCTTGCCCTGCACCTTACGCACGAAATACATCAGCATCTTCTCGGCGGCGTCAAAATCCGCAATCACGCCGTCCTTCATCGGCCGGACGGGCTTGATGTTCGGGGGTGTGCGGCCCAGCATCTCGTGCGCTTCAGTTCCCACGGCCTCAATCGTTCCCTTCGCCGTGTTGAAGGCCACAATCGAGGGCTCGTTGAGGACGATGCCGCGACCGCGCGCGAACACACAGGTGTTGGCCGTCCCGAGGTCGATGGCAACGTCGGTGGAAAATGCCGAGAATACGCCCATGAACGGACTCCGGGAACGAAACGGCAGGACGGACACAGGGCCCGCCCTGCCGCGCATGGAGGAGGAGACGTGACGGAGCACCTCTAGGCACGAATCGTTCCGTCCGCTGGAGATGACGAAATGGCGGTTTGCCGGGCAAAAGCGTGAAGAAGTGCGATAACCGGCGGCCCCACAGGGGGTCGGAGGGTTACAACCCTGACGGGAAATAACGAAGTTGTCAGCGGGCGCCGGTGTAGACCGCGGCCCAGAGCGGGAACAGCGCCGCGAAACTGTCCTCGACGACGGTGACCAGCTTTCGCACGTCCTCCAGCGTCCGCGCGTCGTCTGGTCGTTCGAGAAAGAGCCAGCGGCCGACGAACAACCAGCCGGTCTGCACCGGGTTGTGCGCGTTGATCAGCCATTCGACCGCCTGATCGGGCAGCAGGTCCGTCGAGGGCGGACGGTCACCGAACTGGATGAAGCCGCCGGTCTTCTCCATCCAGTCCACCAGGTGGCCACGCCACGTGGACGCGATGGAACGCTGCAGCGCTTCGAAGTACGAGACGACCTGTTCCTGCCCGGATTCACGGTCTCGGTCGCTGCCGTCTTTCGACAGGTTGAAGCCGAGGCCGGCACGGAGAGCGTTCGCTCCCCACGGCGTGGCGCTGAACAGTCCGACGTTGAACTGCGGCTCCCATCGTCCACCATGGTGGTAGGCATAGAGATGGCCGTTCGTGCCCGCGTGGTAACTGTTCTTGTGAAACAGTTTCGCGCCGGCCATTCCGGATTTGTTGCGCACCTCGACGATCCGCGCGGCGGTACGCTGATCGTTGAGCGCCAGGAGCAGCGCTTCCAGCTTCGGGCCGAGTGCGCGCGCCGCGTCGACAGGCGCAAGATGCGCGAGCGCATCGAAGTCCTGTGCGGTGAAACCGGACGCGGCTTCGGATCGTGACGGTGCGAGCGCACGGCGCCTGGTGACCTCGGTCTGGAGGCTCCTGGCGATCCCGTTCGACGGATTGAGCTCCAGGGCCGTTGCGAGCGCACCCGCCGCCTCGGCAAAGCTGCGCCGCTCCATGTAGCACCGTGCTAGTCGGGTCCAGGCCCCTTCATCAGTCGGATTGGCGCGCGAAATCTCCAGGTTCAGCTCGAGCGCCTCTCCGCTGAAGTTTCCTTCCTTTGCGAGCTCGACGGCGCGTCGCTGCAAATCGGCAATCCCGGTGGGCATGCCCAGAGCGTACCACCTCTACGGCCGGCCTCGTGCGGGCCGCAAAACGGTTAAAATGCATGCGCCGGCCATGAGGCTCCGCACCTTCTCGATTGTTTTCGTCCTGGCGTGCATCCTGTCGTCGGCGTCCTTAGGCTGCTCCATGGGCGGCGACGACATCCCGGCGCCGCCCGATGTGGCCGCACCGCCGGCTGATGCCGCAAAGACCTCGACCGGACTCGCCAGCCGGGTACTGACAGCCGGGAAAGGCACCCGTCATCCGCGCCCGAACTCGCGCGTCACCGTCCACTACACTGGCTGGACGACCGATGGAAAGATGTTCGACAGTTCGGTGTCGCGCGGTGCGCCGATCACCTTCGGTCTCGACGAAGTGATTCCGGGCTGGACCGAAGGCGTGCAGATGATGGTCGAGGGGGAGAAGCGCCGGCTCTGGATTCCCGAGGCGCAGGCCTACGGCGGCCAGGCCGGCAAGCCCGCCGGCATGCTCGTGTTCGATGTCGAGCTGATCAAAATCGAGTCCTAGGAGCTCCGATGACTTCTCCGACGATGACGGATGCGATGACCGGCCCCGAGATGATCGCACTGACCAAAGCGCACACGATCTATGAGTGGTCGGCGCAGTCCAAGGTCGATCCGATTCCGGTGGCCGGCGCGTTGGGCAGCTGGTTCTGGACGCCGGAGGGCAAACGCTACCTGGACTTCAACAGCCAGTTGATGTGCGTGAATATCGGTCACGGTGATGCCCGCGTCATCAAGGCGATCCAGGAGCAGGCGGCTACGCTGGCGTACGCCAATCCGTTCATGGCTACCGAGCCGCGCGCACGTCTCGGGCGGAAGCTGGCGGAGATTGCACCCGGGGACATCGATACGTTCTTCTTCACCAACGGCGGCGCTGAAGCCAACGAGAACGCCGTCAAACTCGCTCGTCAGTTCACCGGTCGTCACAAGATTCTCGCGCGCTATCGTTCGTATCATGGCGCGACCGGTGGCGCGATCACCCTCACGGGGGATCCGCGGCGGTGGGCGGCTGAACCCGGCATTGCGGGCGTGGTGCACGTTGCAGATCCGTATCACGGCGTTCAGCGCGGATGGGACAACGTGGCGCTCGCGCTGGCGAACCTGGAGGAAGTGATCCAGCTCGAGGGACCGCAGACGATCGCGGCATTCTTTCTCGAACCGGTCACCGGGACCAACGGCATCCTCGTCCCGCCCGACGGCTACCTGCAAGGCATCCGGGAGCTGTGCACCAAGTACGGAATCATGATGGTCGCCGACGAGGTGATGTCCGGCTTCGGCCGCACCGGCGAATGGTTCGCGATCAACCACTGGGGCGTCGTCCCCGACCTGTTGACTATGGCGAAGGGGCTGACGAGCGCGTATGTGCCGCTCGGCGCGGTCGGCATGCGTCGCGCGATCGCCGATCACTTCAAGGAACGGGTGTTCTACGGCGGGCTGACGTACAACAGCCACCCGCTCGCGTGCGCGGCCGCACTCGCGACGCTCGCGGTGTACGAGGAGGACGACCTGATCGCGAAAGCGAAGCGCACCGGTGAAGTGATGAAGCGCCTGCTCGGTGACCTCGAAGCGCGCCACGAGATCGTGGGAGCGACGCGTTCGATCGGCCTGTTCGGCATCGTGGAACTCGTCAGGGATAGACGGACGAAGGAACCGCTCGCGCCGTTCAACGGTACGTCTGAGCCGATGCAGAAACTGGGACGTTTCTTCCGGGAGCAGGGACTTTATACGTTCGTCCGCTGGAACACGTTCTTCACGAATCCACCGCTCACGATTTCAGAGGACGAGCTGCGGCACGGCTTCGCGATCATCGACAGAGGGCTCAGGGAGATCGCGTAGCTCCCAGCTCCCAGCTCCTAGCTCCTAGCTCCTGCCTCCATCGCCTCTATCACCGCCGTCGTCACGTCTTTCGTCATCGCGCGTCCGCCTAAGTCGGGCGTTCGCGGACCGTTCTCGCCGAGCACGCGCTCGATGGCCGCCACGATCCGATCGTGCGCGGCCGGCAATCCCAGGTGATCCAGCATGAGCGCGCCGGCCCATATTGCGCCGATGGGATTGGCGATGCCGCGGCCGGCGATGTCGGGCGCTGAGCCGTGGATCGGCTCGAACATCGAGGGATGGCGGCGTGACCATGCGCGCCGCGAGCGCGTCTACGTGGTACTTGCGCCACTCGACCGTCGGGTAATCCGCTGCGACGGCTTCCACCGCCTCGTCCCATAGCACCATCGTGTGCTGCATCGCGTTCGATTTTGTCGCGCTCGCGAGCCGCCGCCGCGGGCGGCGCGACGCGAGCGCAAACGCGAAGCGCGCGATGCGCTCGACGCCGCGACGCGTAAACACACCGGTCTGCTCGGCAACTTCGTGCGCGGTGCCCGCGAACAGCCGTCCGCCGACTCCAGAGTATTCCCCCTCGGAGTTTTCCCGCACGCAGATCATGTCGATGTCCGCGCCGACGCGGCCCGCCAGCGGGCCGGGCACTCCCGGCAACAAGCGCATCGGCCGGAGGTTGACGTACTGGTCGAACCGCTGGCGGATCGGGAGGATCAACTCCCAGACCGACACATGATCCGGAACTGATGGATCGCCGATGGCCCCCAGATAGATCGCATCGAACCCCTGCAACGTATCGAGGCCGTTCGCCTCCATCATCCGGCCCGTGCGGCGATAGAAATCGCAACCCCACGGGAACTCGGTGAATTCGAGGGCGCGCGACTCGCCTTCCGTGGCGCAGCGAAGCACATCGATCCCGGCGGGTATGACCTCGCGGCCGATCCCGTCACCGGCGATTACAGCAATTTTCAAAACGTTCGACATGGGTTCCTTGGTGGTGCACGTTGAACCTCGCACGTTCACTTCTACATTCCGGGGGGCGTGAACCGGCCATCCGTCGCGAGCCAGCCGCCGTCTGCGTAGATGATGGTGCCGGTGACGTAGCTCGCCGCATCCGAGGCGAGGAACAGCGTCGGCCCGACCATCTCGTCCGGCTGCCCCCAGCGATTGAACACGCTCTTTGCGGCATAGGCATTGAACCAGTCCCGGTTCGCTTTGATCGGCGCCGTCAGCGGCGTTTCAATCACGCCTGGTCCGACACAGTTGACGCGCACTCCGTACGGACCGAATTCGGACGCGGCGCCGCGCGCCATCTGCAGGATTCCCGCCTTGGTGGCGGCGTACACCGACTGGCCGGGCTCGACGACCAGCGAGCGAATCGACGAGAACAGGACGATGCTGCCACGGCGCTGCGTCGTCATGATGCGGCCCGCCGCACGGAGCACATTGAAATTCCCTTTCATGTTGAGGTCGAGGACGCGCGCAAGCTCGTCATCCTGATAATCGAGGATCTTCTTTCGGACGTTGATGCTGGGCGTGCAGATCACGATGTCGAGGCTGCCGTGTGTCTCGCGAATGGCGTCGAACCCGCGCTCGACGGCGGCCGGATCGCGAATATCCATCGTGCCAGCCTGACACTGGCATCCGCCCGTCGCTGCCTGCTGCGCCACTTTCTCGGCCGCGTCCAGCCTGATGTCGAGGCACACCACAGTGGCGCCCTGCTGTGCGGCGCCGATCGTCACGGCTTCCCCGATCCCTGACGCCCCGCCGATGACTGCGGCAACTTTTCCCGAGAGGTCGAATATGTTCCGCGCTGCCATTGATCTCCTCGAAACGGGGACCGCCACCTTTTCGGGCCGGGTGCACAAGGTGGCAGCCCCCTTTACGTGGTCGCCGCTCGTGGTCGCCCGCGGCGCACTGTCATCGTTACCCCGAACGCCAGAGCGGCGGCCATCAGCCCGAGAAGGTTGGGATTCAGAATCCCGAAGCCGCGACCGCCCGTCGTGACCTGCGCCACCAGCAGTGTGGCGATGCCGGCGACGATCGACGCGAACGCCTCCGGCGTACCAGCACGGCGTAGGTACAGCCCGCCGACGACCGGCACGAACAGGCTCACGCCAACAAGCGAATAGAAGATTCCCAACGCCCCGACGACCGTCTCCAGCTGAATCGCAAGCAGTACGCCTGCCGCCCCGCCCGCCAGCGCGGCGAGTCGAGCGACCAGCAGCAACCGGCGGTCGTCCGCTTCCGGATTGAGAAAACGCTTGTAGAGATCCTTCGACAGCGACGTCGCGAGCATGAACAAGATCGCGTCGCAGGTGCTGACTTCGGCGGAGAAGACGGCCGCCAATCCAAGCGCGCCCACGAGGACCGGCAACTGTGTCGCGAGCACGGTCGGCAGCACGTCGTTCGGGCTTGCGATTTGCAGGTTTGCTGCCCGGGCTGCAATACCGAAGAAAACGGGAATGAACCCGAAGAGCATCTGCGCGAGCGCCTGGCTGCCGATGCCCAGGCGCACGGCGCGTTCGCCGGCCGCCCCGTACGCCTTCTGGAGAAGTCCGGGCGAGACGATGAACGCGGGCGTCAGCACCGCAATCATCGCCCATCCCGACATTCCGGCACCGGAGGAATACATGAAGTTCCAGTAACCGTCGTGCGGCACCGGCATGGCGCCAATCGCGGACGGTCCGCCGACCGCCGACGACAGCAACGGGATCGCGACGAGGAACCCACCGAGCAGCACGATCAACTGAATTACATTGACCCACGCCGAGCTCAAGAGTCCGCCCGCGACGAAGTAAATCGTCATCACGACGCCGCCGATAAGCGCCCCTGCTGGTCTCGACACGCCCGCGACGACGCTGAGCACGGCAGCTCCCGCGATCAACTGTCCGGCGAGAATGGCCAGCGTGCCGAGCCAGATCAAGGACGCTACGACGCCGCGCACCGCGGCGCCGTAGCGATATTCGAGAAAGTCCCCCGCCGTGTAGAAGCCGTGGTCGCTGGCCAGGCGCCACATTCGCGGGCCGATCCAGAACGCGAGCGCGAGCGATCCGAGCGCGGCGGAACCGTTCCACCACCACGCCGAAACGCCCTGCTGGTAGGCGAGGCCGGTCGCGCCGACCGTGGTGCCGGCGCCGATGTTAGCCGCAAGCACCGTCGAGAACAGGAGCGGCGCGCTAAGGCTGCGTCCCGCGACGAAGAAATCACCGCTGTTGCGCACCAGCCGCGAGACCCAGAGCCCGGCGACCGTCAGCGCGATGGAATACCCGATGAGCAGAACGAGATGGATGTTCACGGCGTCAGAACGTCGGAGGCGTGTTGATCCACACGAGGACGGCCTCCGTGTCGGACGGGTTGAACCAGCGATGCCCCAGCGTGCTCTCGAACCAGAAGCTGTCCCCCTCGTGCAGGACGAAGCATTCCAGCTCGTCGAGCCAGACTTCCAGCGTGCCACCGATCATGTAAATGAACTCTTCCCCCTGGTGCGAGTACGCGCCGTCGCTGCCGGCCAATGGCGCGACGCGAAACAGCATCGACTGCAGCATCGTGGCACCGGTCGAGAGCAGCTCCATGCGTACGCCTGACTGCAGTTCGAGGACCCGCCGCTCGGTGGGTCGCACGATCCGGTCACGCCGTTTCGGCGCCTGGAACAGATCCATCACCGTGGTGCCGTAGGCCGTCGCCAGCCGCTGCACGGTAGCCACCGACGGGTTTGCCTGTGCGTGTTCGATCGAGCTTAGAAACCCCGCGGAGATTCCGGCGCGACGCGCGGCCTCGACGACGCCCATGCTCTGACGCTCGCGCAGGCGACGAAGCTTGGGACCCAGCGGACGGGGCTCGCTGCGCGTTTTGGGGGCCGCTGTGCCGCCAAGCTCGCGCTTGATGCCGGGCACGTTGAGCCGCTGCACCTCGCGCAGGTACTTGATCCGCTTCAGCAGCTTGAGGAGCTCGGGGCTATACAGGCGATACCGGCCGTTGCTGCGAATGGGCGTCACGAGACCGACCGATTCCCAGAGCCGCAGCGTCGATGCGCTGACGCCGAGGATCCGTGCGGTCTGGCCGACCGTGAGGAAACCGGGCCGCGGCGTTGCCGTCTGGCGCTTCGGCGTCCGCGGGCGATGTGTGTGGGAAGAATGCGCAGGCACGACGGCGCCGGCAGCGGCGCGACGCGATACTATCCGAAGGCCCATTATTTGACAACGTTACAGCTTTCCTGTAATTAACGCCCGTTATGGCTCTCGCGTCGGCGGCCGTCGACCGCGTGCTGTCCGCAGTGGACGACGCCGCGTCCGAAATTGTCGATTTCACCTGCGAACTCATCCGAATTCCTACGGTCAATCCTCCCGGCGAGGCGTACGAAGACTGTGCGAGGCTCATCGGTGACCGTCTCTCAGCGTGCGGGTTCGAGGTCGAGTACTTCGCCGCCGAGGGACGGCCCGAGCACACCGCCGAGCATCCTCGGCTGAACGTCGTCGGGCTGCGGCGCGGGCGGGCACTTCGCCCAGCCGTTC
>JAIVJE010000331.1 GCA_020200195.1 Acidobacteriota bacterium
GCCACGATCTGAGAAACGTTCGCGACCGAGTCCGGTCGGCAGACTTGAGCGGGCCAGCTGACCAGCGCTTAGCTTGACCCACGTAGCGGTCTCGAAGGTCGCCGCGCCAGGTTGGGCGTTTTGACGGCGACGTGCGCAGTGTGCCCGTTGGCGCGGCTGTCTCAATCCGGACGGTCCGGCGGATGTTCTGCCGGGATACGGCATTCGGCCCAGCGCCGCCGTGACACCGCCCACAAGAACTGATCCACGTACTCTCCGTCGCGCAGGAACGCGTCTTCGAGGATGCCTTCCTTGACGGCGCCGAGCTTGCGCAGCACCGCGTTGCTGCGTTCGTTGTCCATCGCCACCCGCGCCTCGATTCGGTGGATACCTACGGCTCCGAAGGCGAAATCGATCACCAGGCCGGTCGCATCGACAAACAGACCTGTGCCGCGGAACTCCGGCGCCACAAAGAATCCGGCCTCGGCGCGGAAGAAGTCCGGCTGCAGCCGGCGCAGCTCGAACATCCCTGCGACAGCGCCAGACTTGGAGCAGATGATCGCGTAGCCGAGATAGCGGCCGGCGGCGCGATCCTCGTGTGTCGAGCGGATAAACCGCTCTACCGCCGCAATGCTGTCGGGCGCCGGCCAACTGAACCGCACGACCTCCGGGCGCGAGGCAATGCTGAGCAGACCTGGCGCGTCGGCTTGCTGGAATTCGCGCAGCATCACCCCGCCCCTTCGCAGCACCGGCAATCCGTCGCGCCACCGACTGCTTTCGACTCCACGACTCACCTCTACACGCAGCGCCATATCATCATCCCTTCTCCGAAGCGACCTCACAAGGCTCCTCTGCGCCTCACTGCCGTAGGCACTATGGCCTGCCGACGGTCGACCTTCCGCGCAGCGCAGACCGCCGGACCCTACCGTGGCAGCGTCAGCGCGCCCGGATCCATCGCAGACACCTGCGGGAGATTACCGAGCGCCCCCCACACGACGGTCTTCGGTGCTATCGAATCAGTGCTGCCCCAGACAACTGTCTGATTGAGCGCTGTCGTGCCGAGCAGCGAGCTACCCCAGACCACCGTGGAGGCCCAGATCTGAGGTTTATCCCAAACCACGTTGCTGCCCCAGACGACGGTCTTGGTGCTGCCCCAGACCACGGTTTTTGCGCTCCCCCAGACGACGGTCTTCGCGCTCCCCCAGACCACCGTCGTTGCCCAGGCACCGTGATTCAGGAGGACATCGGGACCAGTCAGAATCGTGTTGCCCCAGACGATGGTCTGTTGCCAGGGCCAGGTCTCTCCCGCGATGTATGAGGCGGGCCTGTCCGGTCGACGGCTGTTATCCAGCCAGAACGAGCCGTCACCGGCAGTGGTCCGAATTGCGCGTGCCAGCTCAACGGCAGCGCCCGCGTTGAGCCCTCCTGCGCCCTGGGTCAGCGGGTCGTATGGCAATCCTGAGCCATCACGCATCCGAATAGAGGTGTACTGGAGGACCGCCTTCACGGCATTCGGGGTCAGGCCAGGCGCGCCGAAACCGTTGGTGTTCCGGTTTGCCTCGAGCATCAGAGCGATTACGCCGCTCGTGACTCCCGCTGCCATGCTCGTGCCGCTGAGCCGCATGTAGTCCCAGCCGATTGACTGCAGTCGCAGGGTCGGATAGGTCATATAGAGCCAGGAGCCCGTCGCTGCGGCGGAGCCGAGCCTGTGACCTGGCGCGACCAGGTCGGGCTTTGCGTAGCCGTCATACCACGACGGGCCCCGCGAGCTGTACGGCGCGATGCGGTCGTCCGTCCGGGTCACCGTGTCGCGCGTGTCGAACGCGCCGATCGTAATAGCCGACGGCGCATTGCCCGGTGACGTGATGCCGGCGTAGCCGGCGGCGGCGCTCTCAAGGCTTTCCCCATAGTTCCCCGCGGCGACGACGACGACGATGCCTGCGCGCACGGCGGTTTCGACGGCGAGCACGAGGGGATCGCTCGTGGCGGGTTCGTAGATCGGGTGGCCGAGCGACAGATTGATGATGTCAATGCCGAGCGTCCTCCTCTTCTGGACGGCAAACTCGATGGCCGAGATGACACTGCTCGTGTACCCTGCGCCGGTTTCGTCGAGGACTCGGAGCACCACGAATCGCGCCTTCGGCGCCATGCCCATGAACTCGCCGGATTTCGAGAGCTTGCCGTCACCTCCCGCCAGGCCGGTGACGTGCGTGCCGTGACCGAAGCCATCTCGGGGTAACGATTGGTCGGCGGGTTGGGTGAATTGGGTGAAATCGTAGACGCGGCCAATCCGGTCCGCGAAATCGGCGGTGGGCTCAAGGCCGGAGTCAATGACGGCTATACCGATGCCATCCCCCGTCCACGAACTCGTGACGCCCAGCGTTTCCCGCAGCCCCTGCAGGCCGCTCAGCGAGCTCTGGGACTCCTGAGTCGAGGCCGCACGAACCGGCGCGTCAACGGAGATGCTCTCCACCGCAGGATGCATAGCGAGCGCTTGAGCGTCTCCACCGTGCAGCTCGACCGCGAGGGCATCGATCGACGTGAACACCTCTTTCACCCGGTCGCCATGGCGCTCCAGCAGCTCCTTGTAGGAGGCGAGATACCCCGGCCTCACTCGCAGGATGACCCGGCTGTCGCCGTCTGCGCTGTGCTCGACTGCCGCGTGCAGATAGCGATCGAGCTTTTCGTGTCCGGGCGGACATCCCGAGTTCTCCCGTGAGCCGTCGCGGGCGGTCGTTGGCTGCGACAACAACAGCCAGACTGCGGCCACCACGCCCGACACCCGAAGAACCCCTGACCCGAACGCACTGATCACCATGGCTGGGCCCCTTCGATGTCACGTATTGTGACAGGCGAAGCCTCAGCAAGCGTGGCGCCAGAGCCCTACAATTAAGGTAAACGATTTGAAGAGAATAGGTTAGAGATTACCTACTTCCGGGTGACATAAAAGCGGACCGATAGTTGTCCTATTATGCAACCTAAAAAGCCGTTCTGGTGTGCAAACGACATACTATCAGCTATTTGCATGTATTCTCAAAATGTGACACACGTGCTCTGATGTGGGGCATCAGAATACTCGCGTGCTCACCCCATCGTGCCTCAGTGGGTTAGGGCAATTCCTGCTGGAATCGACAGCGGGGCCGCCGCGCCCATTCGCACCCTGACCCTCGCTTTGAAATGCGCGTCGGGCCCGCGCGTCTACAACCTCCTCAGTGACCGAGCCTGCCGAATCGGGCACGGTGTGCACCACCCTTGCGTGTAGCTGCACGAACGCGTCGACGACGGCCGGATCGTACATTGTGGCCCTCCGTTCCAGGACGATGGCCATCGCGTCGAGGTGTGGAAGGGCCGAGCGATAAGGTCGACCCGACGTCAAGGCATCGTAGCAGTCGACGCGGAACGGCGATCTTTCCAAGGTCGTGGAGTAGAGCGGCCGCGTCGAGCGCTCGAAGTTGCTCGGGTGCAGTGACGCCGAGCGCCTGCGCCAGTTCGTGGCAAGCGAGCTGGACCCGCCGGATGTGGCCGTGTGTGACCTGGTCCTTCGCGTCGACGGCATGCGCGAGGGCTTCAATCATGCGCTGATAAGACTCGTTCGTGTCGCCGAGATGGCGCATCTGGTCTTCGACGCGGCCGATCGTGGCGCGAAAGGCGAAGTAGAGGATGAAGGGCAGCGGTAACAGATACGCGAGGACGCTCGGATCCCGATCGTGTGCATACACGGCGACAAGCCCAGCCCCGTACGCGCCGGTCGCGTACGTGGGCCAGAGACCCAGCATCCGGTGCCGCCACATCCAAACGACCGGTTCCCTGCGCTGGATCGCCATCAGCGCAGCGATGAGACCGGTCCCGAGCACGAAATACACGCCGGCCGAGACGGCCAGCCCACCCATGAGCGTGACGAGCTGGAATGATTTGGAGTCGCGCGGATCGATCCAGCCGTACAGGATGCTGCCCGCGATCGACACCGCCAACGCCGGCGCGGCCACGTTGAAGAGGAAAATCGGTGGACGGAGTGCGCCGGCTGCGGCGAGGCGAAGCGACATGACAAACGCATCGATGGCAACCGTGAGCGTGGCGGCTGCGGGACCAAACAGGATAAGCGCCGAGAAGACGAACACATCCGACACCGTGATGGTGACGTTGGTCGATGGCATGCGGAGCGTGGCCGCTCCACTCACCACGGTGACGGCGGCCAGCACCAGCCATTCGTACAGGAGCGGATGGTGGCTGACGGCCGCAAGGGCAGCCGCTATGGCCAGCGTCCCGAGCGCCACGATGGTCCACACGAACAAGAGACAACGCGTCTCGTCCGTACAGACCGGTTCTGTCTCTTCAGGATTCAAACAGGGCCTAGCCAGCAGGGAGCACTCTAAGTGTAACAGCGCCCGACCGCGGCGTAAAGTCCAAGCAAGCCTCGCAATACCAGGACGTGTGCCGGTAGCACACGCACGTCCTCGGACCCGACACCAACGTCGTTCCCTTCCCGCAGAAACGCGCGGCGCGTTCATCCTGATCGTCGCGCGACACGCCACAACGTCACGCGAGGCCGGCTACTCTCGTAGGCGCTGATATACTCACCGGATGTCTGGTTGCCCGGAGAATCGTTCAGGGATCAGGCGCATCGGCATACTAACCGGCGGTGGTGACGCGCCCGGACTGAATGCGGTCATTCGCGCCGTCGTCAAGGCCGCTGCCAACTGTAAGTGCGAAACAATCGGCCTCGAGGACAGCTTCGACGGCCTCATCGAGGCGGACCGGTCGCGTCCGCTCACCCCGAAGGACGTAACCGGGATCCTCCGCATCGGCGGGACCATTCTCGATGCACTCGTGGTCATCGGCGGGGACGGGACGCTGAGCATCGCGCACGAGTTTCACCTCCGCGGAATTCCACTCGTCGGGGTACCCAAGACCATCGACAACGACATCGTCGAAACGACGAATACGTTTGGCTTCGACACCGCGGTCAGCTTCGCCACGGACGCGATCGACCGGCTGCACACGACGGCGGAGGCGCACCACCGGGTGATGGTCGTCGAGGTGATGGGACGCTACGCCGGCTGGATCGCGCTCTACGCCGGCGTTGCCGGCGGCGCGGACGTCATCCTGATCCCCGAGATCCCGTACGACGTGGACATAGTGGCGGATCGGATCCGGGCGCGCGATCAGCTCGGCGCGCGGTTCAGTATCGTGGTCGTGGCCGAAGGCGCGAAGCCGATGGGCGGCAAAGCGTCGGTGCTCAAGGAGGCGTCGGGCGAGTTCGTCGAGCGGTTGGGGGGCAATGCGATCAGGGTCGCGGCGGAGCTCGAAACGCTGACGGGCAAGGAAACCCGCAGCGTCGTGCTTGGCCACCTTCAGCGCGGCGGCGCCCCGACCAGTTTCGATCGGATTCTGGCGACCAGGTTTGGCGCGCGCGCCGTGGAGCTGCTGCTCGATGGCCAGTTCGGCACGATGGTCGCCTTCCATCCCCCCGACATCGTCGCCGTACCGCTCGAGCGGATCGTGGGGCGAACCCGGAACGTGCCGCTCGACTTCGACGTCGTGCGGACCGCCCGAGCGATGGGAATCTCGCTCGGGGCTTAAATTCTGCAGCCATCAGCTGTCAGCCATCGGCCATCAGCAGAACTTATGAGCGCTGCGAGCTGAAAGCTGAGAGCTGACAGCTACTCGAGCACATCCAGGTACTTCAGCGCGCCGCCGGTGTTGAAGACCACCACGGTGTCCGCCGGTTTGATGCGTCCGTCGTGCAGCAGCACCTTCACCGCTTCGAGCGCGGCCCCTCCCTCCGGCGCCGCGCTGATGCCTTCCTTCGCTCCCAGCTCCCGCATCCCGCGGACCATGTCCGCGTCCGATACGGCGATCGCCGTTCCGCCGCTCTCCCGGACGGCGCGCAGCACGAGAAAGTCGCCGATCGCCTTCGGCACACGCAGTCCGTCGGCGATGGTCCTCGCGTCCTGCCACATCTCTGAGCGCTCCGCTCCCTGATCGAAGGCCCGGACGATCGGCGCGCAGTGCGTCGCCTGGACGGAAACCATTTTCGGGCGAGCGCCGGCAGCCTTCCAGCCGATTCGCTCCATCTCCTCGAACGCCTTCCACATGCCAATCATGCCGGTGCCACCGCCGGTCGGATAGATGAACCAGTCAGGGAACTGCCACCCGAGCTGCTCACCGAGCTCGTACGCCATCGTCTTCTTGCCTTCGATCCGATAGGGCTCCTTCAGCGTCGACATGTCGTACCAGCCGAGCAGCTTGCCCTGTTCCGCCGCGAGGCGGCCCGCGTCGGTGATGAGGCCGTCGACGAGCGTGACGTCAGCGCCGTACAGCTCGCACTCCCGGATGAACGGGACCTTGACGTCCTTCGGCATGAAGACTTTCGCCTCGAGGCCTGCCGCCGCCGCATACGCGGCCATGGCGTTCGCCGCGTTGCCCGCTGACGGTACCGACAACGTCTTTGCGTTCAGGTACAACGCTCTCGTGACGGCCGCCGAGAGGCCGCGCGCCTTGAACGAGTTCGTCGGGTTGAGGGACTCGTCCTTGACGAACAGGCGGGAAAGTCCGAGCTCACGGCCGATGCGCGTCGCGTGTATCAGCGGCGTCCAGCCTTCGCCGAGAGTCAGCGGCGCCTCGCCGTCGTAAATCGGCATCAGCTCGCGGTATCGCCACATGTTGGGCGCGCGGCCGCCGGGACTGTCACGGCTCCAGGAGCGGGCCGCTTCGAGATCGTAGCGTGCCAGCAGGGGAGCGCCGCACGAGCAGAGATGCTGTTCGCGTCGCGGGTCGAACGCCGGAGCGCCGCAGGGAACAGAGCACTCCAGGTGCGAGAACCAGGACATTACTTGCCGAGTAGATCCGCGTCCTTCTTCTTCTGCACGTCGTCGATGACGCCGATGTGCTGATCGGTGATCTTCTGCACTTCGTCGAGGCCGCGCCGCTCGTCGTCTTCGGAGATCTTGTGGTCTTTGAACAGCTTCTTCAGCCGGTCGTTCGCCTCACGGCGAACCTGCCGGACGCCGTTGCGCCCCTCCTCCGCGTACCGGTGGACGAGCTTCGACAATTCCTTGCGGCGTTCCTCGGTCAAGGCCGGAATCGGTATCCGGACGACCTTGCCGTCATTGGTCGGGTTCAGGCCCAGGCTGGATGAGCGGATCGCCTTTTCGATCGCCGACATCAGCGACGGATCGAAAGGCTGCGCCACGATCAGCGTAGGTTCGGGAATCGACAGCGAGGCGACCTGGTTGAGCGGCACGTGCGCACCATAGGCTTCGACGTGCACCGCGTCGAGAATCGCCACCGAGGCACGTCCTGTGCGAACGCCGGCCAGCTCCCGACGGACGTGCTCGAGCTGCCCGTCCATCCCCTTCCTGACTTCCGCGTACAGACCTTTCAGATCACTGGCGTCCATAGTCGCTTCCTCGTTACGCTCTCACCGTCGTCCCGACCGGCTCGCCTGCAATGACGCGCCGGAGGTTGCCCGGCGTCCGCAGGTTGAAGACGACGATGGGGAGCTTGTTGTCCATGCACAGGGATATCGCCGTGGCGTCCATCACCGTCAGTCCCTGTTCGAGAACCTTGAGGTAGGAGATCTCCTCGAACTTCGTCGCGTTCTTGTCGAGCATTGGATCCGCGGTGTAGATCCCGTCGACCTTCGTGCCTTTCAGGATGACGTCGGCCTTCATCTCCATGGCGCGCAACGCCGCTGCGGTATCGGTGGTGAAGTACGGATTGCCGGTCCCGGCCGCAAAGACGACGACGCGTCCTTTTTCGAGATGGCGAACGGCACGCCGGCGGATGAACGGCTCGGCGACGGCGCGCATTTCGATCGCGGTTGCGACTCGAGTGGTCACGCCGATCTGCTCGAGCGCGTCCTGCAGCGCGAGCGCGTTGATGACCGTGGCCAGCATGCCCATATAGTCGGCGGTCGCGCGGTCCATACCGCGCGCGCTCGCGGCGAGACCGCGAAACAGATTGCCGCCGCCGATCACGACGCCGGTCTGCACCCCGAGCTGCTGGATTTCGCCGATGTCCCTCGCAATCTGCGTGGCGACGGCCGGGTCGATGCCGAATGACTGCTCGCCCATGAGGGCTTCGCCGGAAAGCTTGAGGAGTACGCGGCGGTAGGCGGGAGCAGACATATCCGGTCGATTATATCAACGCCGCCCGATGTACGGTCGGCGTCAGGCCGCTTCGCCGAGCTTGAAGCGCACGAAGCGTGGCACCGCGATGTTCTCGCCCATCTTGGCGACAGCCGCCTGCACGATCTGTCCGATCGTCACTTTCGGGTCGCGGATCGACGGCTGATCGAGAAGGCAGACCTGCTCGTAAAAGCTGTTCAGCTTTCCCTCGACGATCTTGTCGATCACCTGCGCGGGCTTGTTCTGGCCTTCCATCTGTCCGCGGTAGATTGCGCGCTCGCGCTCGAGAACGTCCGCTGGCACGTCCTCTCGCCGTGTGTACTGGGGATTCGCAGCGGCGATGTGCATCGCGATCTCACGCGCGAGGTTCTGGAAATCGTCGGTGCGGGCGACGAAGTCGGACTCGCAGTTCACCTCCACCAGGACGCCAATCTTGCCGCCCATGTGAATGTAATGCCCGATCAGTCCTTCGTTGGTGGAGCGGCCCGCTTTCTTCGTTGCCTGCGCGAGCCCCTGCGTGCGCAGGAGCGTGACCGCGTCATCTATATTGCCCTTCGCCTCGACCAGTGCCTTCTTGCATTCCATCATGCCGGCGCCCGTCAGATCGCGCAGCTTCTTGACCATCTCTGCCGTGATTTCCATCGGTTCCGCTCCTGGGGACGTACATGAAAACGCCGGCCAGTGAACACGGCCGGCGCGTTGAGGACTTAGGACGGCGACCGTCAGACGGACGCCGGCGAGATCGCCTGCTCGGGACGGGCCTGGCGGACCGAACGGCCGCGGCGCGCCCGTTCGTCGGCGTCGCCTTCGGCGCTCTCCTCGGCCAGCGCGGATTCCCGCATCCCACGTCCGCCCCCAATCGCATCGGCGATGCGCGACGCGAACAACCGGATGGCGCGCAGCGCGTCGTCGTTGCCGGGGATGACGTAGTCGACTTCGTCCGGATCGCAGTTGGTGTCCACGACACCGATGACCGGGATCTTCAACTTGCGGGCCTCGTCGACGGCGATCTTTTCCTTACGGGTATCGACCACGAAGAGCGCGTCGGGCAGCCGCGACATGTGCCGGATGCCTTCGAGATTCTTCTGAAGCTTCCGCTTCTCCTTCTCGATCTGCGCGATCTCCTTCTTCGAGAGCGTGTCGTAGCGGCCGTCGGTCTCCATGGCTTCCAGATCGCGCAGCCGTGCGAGGCTCCGCTGGATCGTCGTGAAGTTGGTCAGCAGTCCACCCAGCCACCGCTGGTTGACGAAGAACATGCCGCAGCGCTGCGCCTCT
The DNA here is from genome assembly GCA_020200195.1 of Acidobacteriota bacterium. Taxonomy (GTDB): domain Bacteria; phylum Acidobacteriota; class Vicinamibacteria; order Vicinamibacterales; family 2-12-FULL-66-21; genus JAIVJE01. The sequence goes on from JAIVJE010000331.1 coordinate 9,384, forward strand.
TCGGCAATTGCGTCCTGCGCCTGACGCTTCGTTCCGACGAACAGGATCGTCCGACCCTCGGCTGCGAGGTTGCTGGCAAACTGTTCCGCCTCACGAAACAGCTTCGCCGTTTTCGCCAGGTCGATGATGTAGATCCCGTTCCGCTCCCCGAAGATGTACGCCTTCATCTTCGGGTTCCAGCGCTTGGTCTGGTGTCCGAAGTGGACGCCAGCCTCGAGCAAATCCTTCAACGCGATGCCGGTCAAGCTGCCTCCATGAATAGCCCTCAGCTGTCAACGCTTACTGAACTGGAAGCGCTTCCGCGCCCCCTTCTGTCCGTACTTCTTGCGTTCCTTGATCCGCGCGTCACGCGTCAGGAAGCCCGCCTTCTTGAGGCGCTGCCGCAGGTCCACGTTGTACTCGACGAGCGCACGCGCGATGCCGAGACGCAGAGCGCCCGCCTGGCCGGAGACGCCTCCGCCGGCAATCGTCGCGAGCACGTCGAATTTGTCACCCGTTTCGGTGACGGCGAGCGGCTGCTTGATCTGGGTTCTGAGCGCTTCGGTGGGAAAGGCCTGTTCGATCGGCTTGTAATTCACCACGATGCCGCCGGTGCCGGGCCTGAGAAACACGCGGGCGGTCGACGTTTTCCGGCGTCCCGTCCCGTAGTATTGAATGCCTGCTGCCACGTTATTCGACCTCGCGCCGCGATGGGCCCGATCCACGTGACGCCTTCAGCGTCCGGGGTTTCTGGGCCTGGTGCGGATGCTCCGCGTTCGGGTAAACCTTCAGCTTGCGCCACATCGCTTCACCCATCTTCGTCTTGGGGAGCATGCCGCGCACCGCTTCTTCGACCATCCGGACCGGACTCTTCTGGCGGACGTCCTTGGCGCGCTCCTGGCGCACGCCCCCTTCGTAGCCCGAGTGATACCGGTACAGCTTCTGTTCTTCCTTGCGGCCGGTCAGCCTGACCCGCGCCGCGTTGACGATCACCACATGGTCGCCCGTGTCGATATGGGGCGTGTACACCGGCTTGTGCTTACCCTGCAGCAGTCGGGCCGCGTCAGTGGCGATGCGGCCGAGGACCTGGCCCTCGGCGTCGATGACGTGCCACTGCCGCTCCACACTGCCGGCAGTGGGGACGAACGAACCCATCGAGATCCCTTTCCGCCTGCGCCTGCGGGCTTCGCGGGACTCGCCGGACCGCTGCGTAGGCGTCAGCCCTGATCCGAAGGACGGCAAACCAAAAGGATACCGGCCATTGCGGGGATTGTCAAGCCGCGTGCCACGCTCCCGAGGGGCGTGACAGCCCCATCAACCCGCCCGCATTTCGTCGTCCGAAGGGGGTCTGCACGCGGCAGTTTCTGCATTACACATCCGTCATTCACGTACCAAATTGTGTGACGCGATCGAAGCGCGTGAGAGCGGACCTATCAGAAGTGCGCAGTTCTGCCGAAATCGTATGCGCCCCGGCTCTGGCATTTGCCTTGCCCCCCGCCCTTCCCGACAAGTACTACCGAAGTGCACGAAATCACCCGGAATCTGCCTCGCGGAAGAGCGCGGACCGGGTGAGAACCGCGCAGATAGGAAACAGTGGCCTTTCGCAACGCGAAATCCCTGGTTGGACTGGACATCGGCTCGAGCGCCGTCAAGGCCGTCGAGCTGAAGCCGGCCGGCAAGGGCTACAAGGTGACGGCGTTCGGCAGTGAGCCGATCCCGCCCGACAGCATTGTCGACGGCGCCATCATCGACGCGGCGGCCGTGGCGGACGCGATACGCCGGCTGTTCGAGACCCGCAAGATCGGCACCAAGGATGTCGCGGCGTCTCTCTCGGGCAACGCGGTGATCGTGAAGAAGATCACGCTGCCCGTGATGACCGGCACGGAACTCGCCGAATCGATCTACTGGGAAGCGGAACAGTACATCCCCTTCGATATTCAGGACGTCAATCTCGATTACCAGATCCTGGATCGGGGCGATGCCGCCGGCAAGGGGACCATGGACGTGCTGCTTGTGGCGGCGAAGAAAGAGAAGATCGCGGACTACACGGGCGTCATCGCGCAGGCCGGGCGGGCGGCCGTCGTGGTGGATGTCGACGCCTTCGCGCTGCAGAACGCCTACGAAGTGAACTACGGCATCGAGCCCGGGGCGGTCGTCGTGTTGCTCAATGCGGGCGCGAGTGCCACCAACATCAACATCCTCAGCGGCGACCAGTCGGTGTTCACGCGCGACATTTCGATCGGAGGCAACGCCTACACGGAAGCGTTGCAGAAGGAACTGAACCTGCCGTTCGAGCGGGCCGATCAGTTGAAGCGCGGTGAGCCCGCCGATGTCGTGCCCTTCGAAGAGGCGCGGCCGGTCCTGCGCGCGGTTACCGAGAACGTCATGCTCGAGATTCAGAAGACGTTCGATTTTTTCAAGGCGACGGCGGCGTCGGACCGCATCGACCGGATCATGGTGAGCGGCGGGGCGTCGCGCGCCGAGGGGTTCACCGAGATGCTGACCGAGCGTTTCGAGG
>JAIVJE010000332.1 GCA_020200195.1 Acidobacteriota bacterium
GTTTCCAGGAGTCCCCGCTGGTCAAGCTCGACATCCTCGTCAACGAGGAGCCGGTGGACGCGCTCTCAATCATCGTCCATCGAGACATGGCCTACCAACGGGGGCGCGCGCTGGCATCGAAGATGCGCGAGCTGATCCCGCGCCAGATGTTCGAGGTCGCGATTCAGGCCGCCATTGGCAGCCGCATCATCGCGCGCGAATCGGTCAAGGCGCTGCGCAAGAACGTGCTCGCCAAGTGCTACGGCGGCGACATCAGTCGCAAGCGCAAGCTGCTCGAGAAGCAGAAGGAAGGCAAGAAGCGGATGAAGCGAGTCGGCCGCGTCGAGATCCCGCAGGAAGCGTTCCTCGCGGTTCTCAAAGTAGGGACGGAGTAGCGCCGGGCCCGCGCGGGACGAGCACGCACCATGAGTAAAGAGTTCAAGAAATCCACCGTTCGCGAGTACTTCGAATCGATCGTCATCGCGGTGATTCTGGCGCTGTTCGTGCGCACGTGGGTGGTGCAGGCGTTCAAGATTCCGACCGGATCGATGGAGAACAACCTGCTGATCGGCGATCACCTGCTCGTCAACAAGTTCGTGTTCGGTCCCGCGGGCGCCGAACGCGCGGTCCTTCCGATGCGGGACATCCGCCGCCACGACATCGTCGTGTTCAAGTACCCGAACGAGCCGCAGCGGGACTTCATCAAGCGCGTCATCGGACTGCCGGGGGAGACGCTGGAACTCCGCAATAAAAAGGTATATATCAACGGCGAGCCGCTCGATGAGCCTTACGTCCACTTTCTGGAACCGGCGTCTGACTCGCAGGAAGTGACGCCGTTCGATGTGCGCGAGCGCTACGGGCCGGTGCGCGTGCCGGAGGGGCAGTATTTCGTGATGGGCGACAACCGTGACAACTCCCAGGACAGCCGCTACTGGGGGTTCCTGCCGCGCGGATACGTCAAGGGCAAGGCGTTGATGATCTACTGGTCGTACGAGTCAGGGCGCGCGGAATATGCCGAGGACGGCGTGGGCGCAACGGTGCAGCGCCTGTTGTCGGTGGTGACGCATTTCTTCACACGCACGCGATGGGAGCGGATTCTCCACCAGATCCATTAGCGCGCGCCTGACGAGGCAGCGCTGCCCGGGGAACGAGAACGACGAAGATCGTCATCAGGCTCGCCGTCATCTTCCTCGTCGCGCACGCCCTCTACCGGTTCGTCCCGATCTATATGCACTATCAGCAGTTCAAAGACGCAGTCGGTGAAACAGCGATGTTCGCCAAGGACACGTCCGACGTCGACATCGTCAGTCGGGTGATGGAGCTCGCCACCGAGCACGAAATCCCGCTGGCCCGCGAGTACGTGCGGGTCCGACGTCAGTTCGGTCAAACCCACATCGACGCGACCTGGGTCCAGCGGATCAAGTGGCTGCCGGGATACGAGCGCGCGTGGCAGTTCGAAGTCGGGAACCCCGCAGCTGCCGAGCCGGTCCCGACGCCGCGCTGACCGATCGGACTATCCCGTCCCGCCCAGCGCAGCACGCGCCGCAGCGATCCCGGTCTCAGCGCTCGACGACAGCGTCTCCGTCTCGTGGCGCGCAGACTCGGCGTAGGCCGCGTCTTGCAAGGTTCCCAGGTTGACGTGGACATTCAGCCTCGCCCCACGGAGACCGGCACCGAGCAACTCGAGCCCTACCAGCAGGTCGCTTGACGCCGATTGATTGCCGAACGCCGCAATGACGGCGCCCTGCTCGATGGCGGCGCTGCAGGCGCGCATCACGTCGAGCGGCGCATCCGTCGCTGCGGTAGGCGTCGCTGTCGCGATCGACAAGGGTTGCGAGCTGCTCGCTGAGCGCGGTGCAGCGACTGCCGGCGGTGGCCAGCCGTTCGATGTCTTCCGCCGTCGCGCCCCGCGGTCTCGGGAGCCTCGCGACCATTGCCAGCAGCGACGCGCCAACGGCGCCCGAGAGTGCCGACGCGGAGCCTCCGCCAGGCGTCGGCTCGGCCGATCGGAATGCGGCGAGCAGTTCGCTGACAGTCTGGTCGGTCAGGTTCATAGGCCTCCGTTGTCCGCGTCGCTCTGCATCGGGCCTGCGACGAGACGACCGCGCTTGACGACTCCGGCGATCGAGGCCGCTCCGACCCGAATCAGGTTGATCGCTTCTCCTTCGACCAGCACGAGGTCCGCCAGTTTCCCCGGCTCGAGGCTGCCGACGGTACCGGCGCAGTCGAGGGACCATGCCGCATTCGCGGTCGCGCCGATCAACGCCTCTTCGAACGTGAGCCCCATGCTGAAGCACGCAAGCGTCATCGCAAACGGCATCGACGGCGAGAAGCCACCACCCGGATTCACATCCGTCGCCAGCGCGACCGGCACTCCGGCCGCGATCAGATCGCGAGCCGGCGCAAAACGCCCGAGCTTCAGGTAGAAGGCAGCCGCGGGCAGCAAAGTCGCGGTGACGCCGGCACCGGCAAGCGCGTCCATACCTGCGCGCGGCACGAAGATCAGATGGTCCGCCGAACGCGCACCGACGCGTGCGGCGACCAGCGAGCCGCCGGTCGGTCCAAGTTCGTCGGCATGGATTCTTGGTGCTAACCCGTGCCGCTGCCCTGCTTCCAGTATGCGGATTGATTCGTCCGGCGTGAAGACACCGTCCTCGCAGAAGACGTCGCACCAGCGTGCCAGGCCCTCCCGAGCGACCGCGGGAATCATCTCGTCCACGACGAGGTCGACATATGCGTCGCGGCGCTTGCGGAACTCGACCGGTACGTCATGCGCGCCCAGGAACGTCGAGACGATGTCCAGATGATGGGTGCCTGCGAGCTCTCGGATCGCCCGCAGCATTTTCAGCTCTGTCCCGGTGTCGAGGCCGTAGCCGCTTTTGATCTCGCACGTCGTGGTGCCGCATGCGAGCATCTCGTCGAGGCGCGCACAGCTCTGCGCGACCAGGTCGTCCGTCTGCGCGGCGCGGGTGGCGGCAACCGTCGAAAGGATGCCGCCGCCGTCCGCGGCAATCTCCGCGTAGGTCGCGCCGCTCAGGCGCCGGCGGAGCTCGTCGCGTCGGTCGCCGGCGTACACCGCGTGGGTGTGCGCGTCGACGAAGCCAGGAACGATGGAGTACCTGCGCGCGTCGACGACGTGCGCTCCGGGTTCGATGGTCACCGAGGCGTCGAGATCGGTGTCGCGCCCGGCGAACACGATTCGACCGCCGCGCGCCGCAACCGCGCCGTCCGTCACGATCGCCGCGTGCGCTTGGGCAGAGCCGCGCCGTGGCGCCGGCCCGGCGCACGTCAGGAGCTGCATGGCGTTGCGGAAGATGAGATCGACGGGTTTCATGGAGACGGGAGAACCCGGATGCGTGAGATGCCCGAATCCGGATCAGCCGCTCAGTATAGTCGAGAGACGTACACGGCCTTCGGCATCGGTGACGCCGTCGATACGGACACGCTTGTCGCGCGACGTATGGCCCGCGACGATCGTGACGTCACGGCGAGGGCGCTCGAACAGTCCGGCGAGGAATTCGACCAGCAGATCATTCGCAGCGCCCTCCACCGGCGAGGCCGCGAGTCGAATGAGGACCGATCCGCCCCGCATACCGTCAACGGCGGTTCGGCGGGCCTTCGGGATGACTCGAACGTTAACTTCCAGTGCTGCGCTCGTCATGCGTCGCGTCGCCGGCGCTTTGCGGGGCCGCCGGCGCTTCGGGCTGACGCGGTCGGTGAATCAGGACTTTCTCGTCGGGCCGCTCCTGGTCGCGGATGAACTCGAGCGCATGGTAGAGCGCCTGGATGGAACCTTCCAGCGTGCCTTCGACGCCGCGCCGCCGCAAGCGCATCTCGTTGATGTCGCGCTCGACCTCGCCGAGCCGCGCCTGCGCCTTCTGGAGCAGCAGATCGGCGCGCCCCTGCGCCTCTCGAATGATCAGTTTCGATTCACTCTGTGCGACGTCCTTGATCTCGTCCGCCAGACGTTGCGCGGTGAGCAGCGTGTTTCGCAGGTTCGCCTCGCGGTCCCGATGCTCGTTCAGGAGCGACTCCATGCGGGCGAGGTCCTGCCGGAGCCGATCGATCTCCCGCAGGGCGTGCTCGTAATCGTCAGCCGCTTCGGTCAGCAGCGCGACGACCTCCGTCTTGTCGTAGCCGTTGAACGCCGTACGGAAGCGCTGCTGCCGCAGATCGAGCGGCGCGATTCGCATGACACGCTCCGCGGGAGACGAGCCGGCGGCGGCCGCCGAGGTGCTGCCCGGGAGATTCTGGTCGAACATCAGGCCCTCGCTGTTCTCTTGCCGAAGATGGCGGTACCGACACGGACCATCGTCGCGCCTTCTTCGATGGCCGCCTCGAAATCATGACTCATGCCCATCGACAGGTGTCGGAGCGCGGAGGCGGGCACGTCCTTCCGCACGAGTGCATCACGGAACTCCCGCAGCTTGATGAACCACGGCCGTGTTTGTTCCTGGTCGTCACTCCACGGCGGCACGAGCATCAGCCCGGCGAGCCGGACGGTACGGGCGCCGAGCGCGGCACGCACGAGGTGTTCCGCGTCGACCTCGGCGGCGCCGAACTTCGTGGCTTCTCCCGCGAGGTCCACCTGCACGAGCACGTCGAATGCCGTTCCCTGACCCCCTGCTGCCGCATCGAGGCGATGGAGCAGGTCGAGCGAATCCACGGACTGAATGCACGCAAACGGTCCGGCGGCCTTCTTGGCTTTGTTCGACTGCAGATGGCCGATGAGATGCCACCGGATATCCGCCATATCGGTGGTGTCCCCAACCTTCTGCAGCGCTTCCTGGACCTTGTTCTCCCCGAAGTCTCGCTGCCCCGTGGCGTACGCCGCGCGCACGTGCTCGGCCCCGTACGTCTTCGACACCGCCACCAGCGTGACCCCGGCGGCGTCTCGTTCAGCCCGCCGCGCCGCCGCCGCAATACGCCCGCGGATGTCCGCCAGATTCGCGGCGATGGAGGCGTGCAGCGTCACGCGCTATTTCTTGATCTGCGTCAGTATGCCCTTCGCCTGCTCGGCGTACTGGCCGGTCGGTGCCAGCTTCAAGTACTGTTCGAACGACTGAGCGGCTTCGGGCAGCTTGCCTTCGTTGACGTTCGCCATGCCCAGCCAGTAGTGGGCCTCCGCGAGTGTCGGATCGATCTTGACCGCCTCCTCGAACGACTTCTTCGCCTCCGCGATTTTGCCGCCGTTCCAGCTGATGACACCCTGGTTGAAGACCGCCGCGGCGTTGCCGCCCCCCGCTCCCCCTGCGGCGGCGCCCAGCTTCGCGGCCTGTGCGCTGGCCTCGGCCGCGAGGTCGAATTTCTTCTGCCCATTGTAGACGGTCGCGAGGCCGTTGTACGCCTCGGGCGAATTGGGGTTGACCTCGATCGCCTTCTTGTAGGCCGCTTCCGCCTGGTCGAACTCCTTCTTCCGCGTGTGGATCGCGCCAATGTTCGTGTAGCATTCGACGCACTTCGGCGCCTGCGCGATCACTTCGTTGAACTTCGCGATCGCCTCGTCGGGCTTGCCGCTGTTGCTGAGCGTGACCCCTTCCTCGAACGCGGCCTTGATCGCCGCAACTTTCGCGTCCGCTTTCTTTCGGTCTTCAGGAGACATCTCGCCCCCGGCGCTGCCCGGCTTGAGCGTAAAGTTCACCTCGTTCATGTCGAGCCGGACCTGCAACGGGAAGGTCTGCGACATCCCATCCTTCTCCGCTTTGACCTGGTAGCGCCCCGAAGGCACGCCGATTTGGAAGAACTCCCCCTTCTTGTTCGTCTTGACCTCGAACTTCCGGTTCATGTCGCCGGACGTCGCGATCGTGACGACCGCCCCCTCAATGGGTTTGTTCTGGGCATCGACGACTTTGCCTTTGACCTGACCCGTCTGAGCGGAGACGGGCGCCGGCACGGCGGCCAGCCCGAGTACGGCGATGCAATATGCGAACACGCGATGGCGGATGAAGGCGCCGAGCATGCGAACCTCCGTCAGTTGTATCCGATGTATCCGAAAAAATGATTTGAGTCCGGCCTGTATTTTACACGAGTTGTACCGCTGTCACGCTACGGCCGAGGTTCAGCGAACGTTTGTGATCAGGTACTCGAGCACCGGACCTCGGCCGGCACTGCGCGAGTTGATGGCTCGCCGCGCCGGAACTTTGCGGGCACGGAGTCCGGCCCTCCGCGCCTCAGGACTGTCGGCATACAGACGACCAATCTCGGGCGCGACCGAATTGCTCAGCACGACCTGCGCCCCGCGGCCGGCGAGGCGGATGACGGCCTGCTGCAGAACCTGTTGTTCGTCTGGACCAAATCGATCCGACGTATACGAGGTGAAGTGCGCCGTACGGCTGAGAGGCGAATAGGGGGGATCGAGATAGACAAAGTCTCCGGCGCCGGCGGTAAGGAGCGCCTCTCCGAACCGCCGGACTTCCAGGCGGAGCCCCGGCCGCCGGAGCGCCGCTGCGAGCCGCCGCAGGTTGTCGGCATCGCAGATGCGAACCGAGCCATAGCGTCCGGCTGGCACGTTGAAAATCCCGCGAGAGTTGACGCGGAACAGCCCGTTGTAGCCGGTCCGATTCAGATAGATCAACATCGCGGCGAGTGCCGGGGTGTACCCGTCGTTGGGATTCGCACCGGCCTGCACGATCGCTCGCGCCGGATTGAAGCGGCCGTCCCGCACTTCGTAAAAATGGTCGCGGCCCTGTGTGTGGTGGCCGTGCTCCAGTTCACGCAGCGATTCGATCACCTCCTCGGTCGAATCCCTTACCGCCCGATAACACCCGATCACGTCCGCATTGATGTCTGAAAGCTCGACGGTGCAGCCCTCGAGGCGCCCCGTGTTGTGCAGATCGAGGAACACCGCGCCGCTGCCGACGAACGGTTCGGCGTATCGGATGAACGACTCTGGGTAGAACTGCCGCAGTGCCGGGAGCAGCTGCCGCTTGCCGCCGGCCCACTTCAGGATAGGTCGGACGTCCACCTCAGCTCGACCCGCCGGAGAAGAACTGCGCAATGTCCTCAATCTGATGCGTGACCGGCGCGGGCGGGAGAGACGCCAGGAAGCGCCTGCCATAGCCCATGGTCCGCAGCCTTGGATCGAGGACGGCGAGCACTCCGCGATCCTGCCGGTGGCGAAGCAGCCTTCCGAGCCCCTGCTTGAGTGCGAGCACGGCGAGCGGTATCTGGTATTCCCCGAAGGCGGAGCCACCACGGCCGCCAATCGCCTCGATGCGCGCCGCGGTGATCGGATCACCGGGTGACGCGAACGGCAGTTTGTCGATGATCACGCAGCTCAGCGCATCCCCAATCACGTCGACACCCTGCCAGAAGCTCGACGTCGCCAGCAACACGGCGTTCGGCGTGGCTTTGAAGTCGCGCAGCAACACCGACCGTGGCGCGCTGCCCTGAACCAGGATGGGAAAATCGAGCTTCGAGGCCGCCGTGGCGTGGACCTCGCGCAGGTTGGCGTAACTGGTGAACAAGACGAAGGCGCGGCCGCGTGTTCGCTTGAGAATCTCGACGACCTCGCGCGCGGCGGCGGCGGGAAACTGCGGCGTCCGCGGGTCGGGCATTTTTCGCGGGAGATATAGAATCGCCTGGCGTGCGTAGTCGAACTCCGATTCGAGACGCACCTCCTGCGCGCGTCCCACCCCGAGCCGTCCGCGGACGTACTCGAAGGACCCATCCACGGTCAGCGTGGCGGACGTCAGGACCGTCGCGGTCATCCGGTCGAGCAATACCTCGCGGATGATCGACGAGACGTCGATCGGCGCGGCACGCAGGAACACGCCGCGGCCGCGGGCTTCGAGATAGTAGACGAACGCCGGGTCGTCGGCCCGAAGCAGAAACCGGACGTGATCGCGGAGCTCCGCCGCGCGCCTCCCGAGCGCCAGCACATCTTCCGGCGCATCCTTGGTGAGGGCGACGTCGGCTTCGAGCGCATCGAGTGCGCCGATCAGCGCAGCGCCCTCGTCGGCGACCCGCAACATGTGGGCCGCGCCGACGCGAACCCGGTTGTCGGCGCCGGACGTGCCGGCCAGCTCGAATCGCAGCATCTGCAACGCGCTGAAGAATGCGCGCGCATGGTCACGGATCCGGTTGACCCCGTGTGCCATGTCGTCCGCGCGATCGCGGTCGGCAACGAGGCGGGCCCCCAGAGCACGGTCGACGTCGCGCGCGAGATCGTCGACGCGGTACGTACTGACCGACAGACCGAAGTACTGCGTCGCGACGTCCTCGAGCTGGTGCGCCTCGTCCACGATGGCGTAGCTGCAGGCCGGGATCACCTCGCCGAACGCGCTCTGTCGGACGGCGGCGTCGGCGCAGAGGAGGTGGTGATTGACGATCACCACGTCGGATTCGGCCGCGCGCTGCCGCATGCGCGTGACGTAACAGTCCTGGTGGCGCGGGCATTCGGTCCCGATGCAGTTCTCGCTGGTCGCCGCAATGTCGGACCAGAAGGGGAGGTCTTCGGGGAGGTCGATCTCGGCGCGGTCACCCGTCTCGGTCTCGCGCGCCCAGGCATCGATCACCCGCAGATGATGGCTTTCGTCAAACGACCGGATGGCGCCGCCGTCGCGCATCGCCTCGAACCGGTGGAGGCACAGGTAGTTCCCGCGCCCCTTCATGTAGGTCGCGGTGAACGGCACGCCGAGCGAGTCGCGAAGAATCGGCAGATCCTTGAAGAAGATCTGCTCCTGCAGGTTCTTCGTGCCCGTGGAGATCAGGACCCGCTCGCGACTGAGGATGGCCGGGATCAGGTAGGCGAGGGTCTTGCCGGTGCCGGTGCCGGCCTCCGCGAGGAGGACGCCGCCGTCGGTGAAGACCGCGGCGACAGCCCCGGCCATCTCGATCTGCGCTTGCCGCGATTCGAACCCCGGCAACGCATGGGCAATCGCGCCGACCGGAGAGAACGCGTCGGCGACGGCGACGCTCAGTTCCGCCGTTCGGGAT
>JAIVJE010000040.1 GCA_020200195.1 Acidobacteriota bacterium
ACCGCAGCCTCGTGTTCACACCGACGGAATCGCTATCGGTGTCGTACTGCATGTAGCTCGACACCGAGAGATCCGGCGACACGTTGACTCGCAGTCGACTCCCGACGAGCGTCTGGGTGAATCGTCCGGATTCCAGCCGACCGATGTTGCGTTCCCCGGTGAACTCGACCGTGAACAGTGGCGCAGGGTTCCAGGCTCCCGTCCAGATGACCTGGTCCAAGTCGCCGTTATAGAAGTCGCCAAACCACCAGGTGACTTGCGAGTACAAGCGCCGTTTCTGCGCCGTGCCAACTTCAAGACGGTATCGCTTCCAGTGGTACGAGCCTGACGGAATGAATACCCCGTCTGCGATTTCAAACGGCTGGGCGAGCCGCTCGCCCGTCGGGTTCACGTTGAACTCGAACCGGTCACCACTGCGAAAACGCCAGTTCACAGGAGCGAAGAAGACGCGGTAGCTTTCCCACCGGCCCGACAGGTCTGTTGCGACGAATGGCTCGAACTCATGAAACAGCTGTTGAATGGGTCCGCGCGACAGCCGCGTGCGATTGTTCACGGTCGCGTTGTACAGGTGCACCCCAGGCCGCGGCACGAACCCAAGCGAGGGCTCGAATTCCCGTCCAATGCGCTTGTACGTCAGAGCGATGTCCCAGAGGTCGTTCGGATAGTCGATTTTCAATCCGTGGGCGGTCGCATCGCTTCCAAGGTCATCACGTCCCGTCGCCAGGCCCCACACCCCGACCAGGAAGTTCTTGTTGCCGCGGAACCGCGACGTTGCGTACGTGAAATCGGCCCCGGTGAGCCAGCTGCCGCTGCGTCCCAACGGGTCCCCGACTGTCGCGATCGCGCCCACCCATGACTCGCGCCAGATGTTCTGCTTCACACGGCCGACCGCCATCAGCGCTTCGTGGTCGACCACCCCTCGCACGTCATTCGTGCCGACCACGAGGCCCCCGAAGTTCGTGTTGCCTGCACGACCGTTGATTTTGCTGCCTCCCAGGATCGGCACCTCGCGGCCGCCGACCAAGCCAATGCGGCGGCTGAAGTACGGAAGCACATCCTGGTTGAGGCCCAGGCCGAACGCAAAGATGTCATCGCCTTCCAGGAAAAAGGTTCGCTTTTCGGGAAAGAACAAGGGGAACCGCGTCAGATTCGTGCGACGGGTGTCCACCTCGGTTTCGGCGAAGTCGGTGTTGACCGTCACCGACGCGAGCACGTTTGCCCCGAGCCGCTGCGTCAGATCGAGACTGGGTTGGAACTCGCCCTCAATCGATGCATCGGGCGCGGGAATGCCGCCCCCGGACGTAATTGACGGTCGCACGGTCAAGCCGAGACCGAGGTCGAACTCCGGGAGGCCGGTCAGCAGGCCCGCTCGGCTCGTCTGGGTCACTTGGTACTGCCTGGCCGGGAATGCCCAGCGATCAGTTTCGAGTTTCCGCTGAATGCGCCGCTGAACGTTGAAGTGCCACTCACGCAGGTCGGGATTGAAACTCAAGGTCTGAACCGGTATCCAGATCTCCGCGCTCCATCCTGACTCGGTTCGCTGCGTCGCCGCTTCCCAGATGCCGTCCCAATCCACGTTCTCGGTTTCGCCGCCGGGATTGACCAACGCGTCGTAGCGTGCGCCGCTCGGGTTGACGGAGAAGACGTACCCCGACCGTCCGTCGAGAAACGGACCGAGGACGATCCGCACGTGGTCCTCCGAGTTGAGTGCAGCGTCACGACGAACACTGAAGCTGACGAGACCGGACGGATCCGGATCGTCACATCGGATCCCGATCAGGATCGCCTTGGCGCCTGCGAGCACTCGAACCACGGTCCGTGCCGACGCGGGCGCGCCTTCCGTCGGGTCGGTTTGCGTGAACCTATCGATCGACTCTGCCGCACTCCACTCAGGTTCGTCGAGCACACCATCGATCTTTACGCCGCTGGGGAGTAAGGCCACCCGGAGCGTGGGCGCCGGCGCGTCCTGCCCAGCGGCCGGCGCGTTGCTCAGGCCCGCGGCGAAGCCGAGTACGGCTGTCGTGATCCATCGTCGCAGTCTCACTTATTGCTGGCCGGCGTCTTCCCGAGCAGATCGACCGCCGCGCGGACAGCCTGCGCCAGCTTTGCCGCCGGACCAGTGCCGTAGTAGTGGAGGAAGATGACGACCGGTTTCACGTCGGTCATGTGGTGGTGGATCGCCACGACGTTTATACCGTTCGCGCGGAGCGCCTTGAGGACCGGTGTGACCTCGCGCTCCAGCATGGCGACGTCACCCGCAACCATGGCGTCAGCGTCTGTTCCTGCGAAGGCTGCCCACGTGTTGAGACCCATGCGAGCGTTGATGACCGCTCCGTGCTCGCGCAGGTCGATATCGGGCCGCCCGATCGTGATCTTATAGACTGGCCCGCTTTGCTCCCCTTGATGGCCAATAATCTTGGCGAGGGCCGCGCCATCGACACCGGCCGAGGCTGTGGCCGCAGCGGGAGCTGCTGGGGATGTTTGGACCCCCTTGGCTGCCTGATCGATCCGGTCGATTGCCGGCTTGAGCCGCTTCGCCAGATCCGCGGGAGTGCCCATCCCGTGCACGTGCATGTAGAACACACGCGGTTGCTCCCAGAAGAAGTGGTTGTGCAGGGCGGTCACATCCAGGCCGTTGTCGAGAATGGCCGACATGACCGGATTGACCTCGTCCTCTGTGAGCACCAGATCGCCCATCATCACGTCGTGTCCACCTTCGCCCTTCGTGAGCGCCACCCAGCCGCCAAAGCCGAACGGCGTCGGGGCAGGACGTTGGCCGATGGTCACGCGCAGGTCGTTGCGTGGAATGTTCACCTTCAGCACGCCATCCTTGAAATCACCGGTTTTGCCGAGCGTCGTCAGTACGCTCTTGTACTCGACCGGAAGCTCCTGCGCGTACACTGATCCGCTCGCCAGCACCGTTGCGACGAACACGAGCAATCGGCCGAAGAGTTTGAATGAAACCATCGTTCATGTCTCCGTTGTGTTGGGATCGCATCCGCATCCGCGTCACCCCTATAGTCCGCAACGGCGCCCGGACGCGTCAAGCGGTTAGGCCGATCCTGACGTCGAATTCAGGGAATCTTCAGGATGTTGCTTTGGCGAACGCCGGTACGATTGGGCGTCAGCGCAGAACGCGCTGACGTGTGAACGTGTTCGCCAAGGAGGCACTATGGGTTCAGCACTCGGTCGTCAGGTGATTGCAGTTGCGGCTACGGGATTGCTTTTCGGCGTCGCCGGACACGCGGCCCGACAGCACGAAGACGACGCTCAGCTTGTGAAGAAGCTGTCCGCCAGCCGCCACACGATCGTCGATGGCATCCGGCAGGCCGAGAAGGCGGACGGACCAGCCATATCGGCCAAGTTCGAGATGAAGGGCGACCAGCTGATGCTCAGCGTCTACACGGCCAAGCAGGGCCGAGAGAAAGACGCGGAACACAATACGCTGATGGAGTTGATCGGCCCGGCAACGGACCCGAGCTGGAAACCTGAGACAGAAGTCTTCGCGGACAAGGAACACATTGCGCGTTCGGCCATGCAGTTGACGCTCATGCAGCTCAGTCGCATGTCGCTCGCAGACGCGATCAAGAAAGCCGAGTCGCAGCAATCGGGGATCGTGTATTCCGCAATTCCGGCAGTTCAGGGTGGGCGTCCGGTGGTGGACGTGGTCGTGGCGATGCGTGACGGTCAGAGCAAACATGTCATGATCGACCTGAAGTGACGGTTGCGGCGGAGGCCGCCGGGATACGTGCAAATACTTGTGATCGAAGACGAGCAGAAGGTTGCGCGGGCCTTGCGGCAGGGGCTGGAGGGTGAGCACTACCACGTTGAGGTGGCGGAGAGCGGCGAGGACGGCTTCTTCCGCGCGCTGTCCGGATCGTTTGACGTCATCATCCTGGATCTGATGCTGCCGGGCCGGTCGGGTCTGGAGATTCTCACGACCCTCAGGCGGCAGGGCCACCGCACGCCGGTGCTGGTCCTGACCGCCAAGGACGCCGTCCAGGATCGTGTCGTCGGTCTTGATAGCGGAGCCGACGACTACCTTGTCAAGCCCTTCGCGTTCGCGGAGCTCCTGGCGCGACTGCGTGCGCTGCTCCGACGCGGGCGGCCCGTGGAGGCGCTGCGGCTGCGGGTTGATGATCTCGAGATGGACTTGGCAAGCCGCAAGGCAGCGCGCGCCGGGGAACCGATCGAGCTGACGGCTCGCGAGTTCGACCTGCTCGAGTACCTGCTGCGGCACGAGGGGGAGATCGTCTCTCGAGAGATGCTCACCCGTGAGGTCTGGAAGGAGCCTTCCAGAGGCACGCCGCTGGACAACGTCATCGACGTGCATATCGCGCGCGTGAGGAAGAAGGTGGACACGGACGGGCGTGCAAAGCTCATTCACACCGTTCGGGGCGTGGGATTTCTGGTCAAACAGGGAGAACCGTGATGCCGCGATGGCGTCCCCGCAGCGTCCGGTTGCGACTGGCCCTTTGGTACAGCGCGGCAGTCGGCCTTGTCGTCTTGATCTATGCGGCCGGCGTGTACACGTTCGTCAGTAGGAGTCTAAGGGAGGAGCTTGATCGTTCGTTGCATGACGATTTCGAAATCGTCGAGCAATCGCTGGAGACGGCCAGAGCATCGGATGCGACGGCCTGGTCACCGGAGCAGGGGCATCACACGGATGGCTCAGAGCCGGTTCGCTGGAGTGAAGTCTGGGGTCCGGTCGGTGAACTCCGCTTCCGGTCACCCGGGTTGGAGGAGCGTCCTGCGCCGCCGACGGCGGCTGCAGGCTACGAGTACGCATCTGTCGTCGGTGCGGCGGGAATGCCGCTCAGAACGCTCAGCGGCGCTCACTCCGTCGGTGCGTCGGAGTTCGTGGTCCGCGTCACCAGATCGGAAGAAGGCGTCCGCCACGAGCTGAACGAGCTTCTGATGGGGCTGGGCCTGGGACTGCCCATTGCTGTGGTCCTAGCCGGTGTCGGCGGGTACCAGCTCGCCCGGCGAGCGCTCAGGCCCGTCGAGCACATGACGGAGCAGGCGCAGTCCATTACTGCAGACCACCTGCGAGCCCGATTGCCGGTCGACAATCCCGATGACGAATTGGGCCGGCTCGCAACTGTCTTCAACGAGATGCTCAATCGGATCGAAGAGGCATTCGAGCGCCTGCGACGGTTTACGGCTGATGCATCACACGAACTGCGAACGCCGCTCACGGCCATCCGGAGCGTCGGCGAGGTCGGATTACGCGAGCGCGACGGCGGCGCCGCATATCGAGAGGTGATCGGGAGCATGCTCGAGGAAACGGATCGCCTCACCGGTCTTGTCGACCGCCTGTTGTTCCTGTCGCGCGCCGATAGCGGTCGCACTTCAGTTCGACGCGGGCTCGTGCCGTTGCTAGCCCTCGCGAGGGAGGTCACGGGACATCTTTCAGTGCTTGCGGAGGAACGGGCTCAAACGATCGACGTTGAGGGTGAAGCGTCGATCGAGGCTCGTGCGGATCCGATGCTGATTCGGGAAGCACTCATCAACCTCGTCGACAACGCGATCAAGTACAGCCCTCGAGGCGCCCGAGTTCATGTACGCGTATTTTCCGATGGACGCGAGGAGGCGGCACTCGAGGTCACCGATACCGGTCCGGGTATCGATCCGGAGCATCACGCGCGCATCTTCGAACGATTCTATCGCGTGGATCAGGGTCGTTCACGTGACCAGGGCGGCAGCGGGCTCGGGCTCGCGATCGCACGGTGGGCCGTGGCGGCAAACGGCGGGCGCATCGAACTGGAGAGTGAAGTCGGCCGGGGAAGCACGTTCCGTATCGTTCTTGCCTCTGCGCTTCTCTCGTCACAGGTCACAGGGACGGAGCGAGCACTCCACGACTTAGGGCAGCATGGCTGATCCAGCGGCACACGCTGGCGGCGCCGCGCCGACCGCCGACACACCAGCCGTGGAATTGTGGCGCTTTTATCTCTATTTCCTGCGCCTTGGGACCATTGGGTTCGGCGGCCCCATCGCGCTTGCCGGTTTCATGCAACGCGATCTTGTTGAAGAGCGCGGATGGATCAGCCGCCAGGATTATCTCGACGGTCTTGCCTTGGCGCAGCTGGCGCCTGGTCCTCTAGCCGCGCAACTCGCGATGTACTTAGGCTATGTGCGAGCCGGAGCGGCCGGCGCGACGGTTGTGGCACTTGTCTTCGTGCTCCCGTCGTTCCTGATGGTGTGGGCAATCTCCGTCGCGTACGTCCGTTTTGGCGGCTTGCTCTGGATGCAGGCGCTGTTCTACGGCGTCGGCGCCGCCGTTATCGCCATCATCGCGCGGTCAGCGTACAAGCTGACACAGCTGACGCTCGCGCGGAGTGTGGTCTTGTGGAGCATTTTCGCCGTCATGGCGTTGACGACGGCGTGGGCTCAACGCGAAATCATTTTGTTGTTCGTGGCCGCCGGCGTCCTGACGGCGGCGCTCGCAGCATGGCGAGCGCCGCGGCCATCAGGTTCCGAGTCGCAGCTCAACGGCCTCGCCTTGCTGGCAGTGGCGCTGCCTGCAGGTGGGCCCTTGCTGCCGTCACTTCCACACGTCTTCTGGGTCTTCGCAAAAGCGGGCGCGTTCGTGTTCGGCAGCGGTCTGGCGATCGTGCCGTTTCTTCACGGCGAGCTCGTTCAGACGCTCGGGTGGCTCAACGATCGCCAGTTCCTCGACGCGGTGGCGGTCGCGATGATCACGCCGGGGCCCGTCGTCATCACGGTCGCGTTTATTGGGTACCTGGTCGCGGGCCCGGCAGGCATGACGTTCGCTGCACTCGGGGTGTTTCTCCCCGTCTATCTGTTCGTCGTCGTGCCGGCGCCGTACTTCCGGCGGCATCGTACCCAGCCGGTGATTAAAGGTTTCGTCCAGGGCGTATCGGCCGCCGCGACCGGCGCGATAGCCGGCGCTGCGTATGTGCTTGCGACGCGCGCGCTGATCGACCTGTGGACAGCAGGGATCGCGCTCGCGACGTTTCTGATTCTGGCGCGGTGGAAAGTCTCTGAACTCTGGCTTATAGGTGCCGCCGGTCTGGTTGGCCTACTCACCGCCGGAGCAAGGGCGTGACCGGCGAGGCCGGCAAGGTCGGCCTTTGGACGAAAGCTGATCCCGTCGCGCAGTTTGACGACCTGACGATCAACACGAATAGCTAACGAGGAGGGTTACAG
>JAIVJE010000041.1 GCA_020200195.1 Acidobacteriota bacterium
ACCCTGAACCATCCAAATGTGGTCTCAATCTTCGACGTGGGCCGACACAACGGCCTGCCCTATCTGGTCATGGAGCTGCTCGAGGGGGCATCGCTGCGCGAGCTGCTCCAAGGCGGACGCCTTGCGGAACCCAAAGCAGTGAGCTACGCGGCCGCCATCGCCCGCGGCCTCGCGGCTGCGCATGACCGAGGCATCGTTCACCGTGACCTCAAGCCCGAAAACATCCTCATCACGAGAGACGATCGCGCCAATATCCTCGACTTTGGTCTGGCGAAGACCACAGTGGTTCCCGCTGAAGCCTTGGCCCATGCGCCGACGATCGCCGCGACGGAGCTCGGTGTCATTCTCGGGACGGTCGGCTACTTCTCTCCGGAGCAGGCACGCGGTCGTCCGGCCGACCAATATTCGGACATCTTTTCCTTTGGCACTGTGCTTTACGAGATGCTGTCGGGCCGGCGCGCGTTCTTGGCGGAAACCGCGGTTCAGACGATGAACGCGATCCTGACCGAGGAGCCGCCCGAGCCTGCCGATCGGCCAATCCCACCAGTCCTGGACAGAATCATTCGGCGCTGCCTCGAAAAGAATCCTGAACAGCGGTTTCGATCGGCCCACGATCTCGCGTTCGCGCTCGAAGGCGCCGCCGTTCCGGGAAGCACTACGAGGTTGGACCTCATGCCGCGGCCGCCCGCTCGACGCCGTATTGCCCCGATCGCAGTGGCGCTTGCCGTATCGGTCGCCGCCGCGCTCGGCTTCTGGGCGGGAGCAAAGAGCGCGGAGGGTCCTGGGCCCTCATTTCGTCGTCTGACATTCCAGCGGGGCACGGTGATGTCCGCCCGGTTCGCCCCAGACGGCCAGACGGTGTTCTACGGGGCCGCGTGGGACGGGAATCCTATCCGGGTCTTCAGTACGCGACTGGGCAACGCCGCATCCACCGCGCTTGCCGTGCCAGACGCCGATGTCCTGGCGATCTCGTCGCGCGGCGAGCTGGCGTTGTCCTTGAATCGTCAGCTATTTGGCCTCCTTCAGAGTCGCGGGACGCTGGCCCGCGTCTCGCTCGGAGGAGGGGCCCCGCGCGCGATCGCGGAGAACGTCCTCGCCGCAGACTGGACGTCCGATGGCCGCGAGCTGGCGGTGGTTTACGCCGAGGCGGGCAAAGTACGACTGGAGTTTCCGATCGGAAAAGTGCTGCACTCCGGCCCCTGCGTGTGGCCTCGTGTCTCACCGAAGGAGGATGTCATTGCGTTTGTAACCGGCACGAGCTCGAATCCGAGCGAGCTGTGGACGGTCGATCGGAGCGGAAGCAAGAAGCGGCTCGCTTCGGGCGGACGCTGGTACACGCTGGCTTGGTCTCCGGACGGCAGCGAGGTCTATTTCGTTTCGGACGAGCGAGGAAGCTATTCGCTCTATGCCGTTTCCCTCGATGGCCATCGTCGTCTCGTGACACACTTTGCGGGGCCGACCTCCCTGCTCGACATCGCGCCGGACGGACGCATGCTGATCGCAACTCAGGAGAACCGGCGCGAGATCATCGTGTCCCAGCGAGGCGGTCGGGAGGTGAACCTATCGTGGTTGGGTGGGTCGCTGGCGAGAGCGATTTCACCGGATGGCCAGCAGTTGCTGTTCGCCGAGAACACGAGCGAGGATGCCGGCACATACACCATGTACCTGCGTAGGATCGACCCACCGTCCCCCGCCGTCCGCCTTGACGATGGGTTCCCGCTTGACCTGTCGCCGGATGGCAAATGGGTGGCGGCGATCGATTCCGAGAAGCCCAAGGACCTGCTGCTCCTTCCGACGGGTGCGGGGGAGACGCGGCGGCTGTCGCTCGGTCTCTCGCTCGACGATGCGCGCTGGTTCCCGGATTCGAGACGTCTTCTGCTGATGGCAAGCGAGGACGGTCGGCCCGAGCGGTCCTTCATCGTGGACTCAGCCGGATCCACACCTCGAGCGCTGACACCGGAAGGCGTGCTCGGCCTGGCGGTGTCGCCGGACGGGCATCGCGTCGCGGCGCAGGACGATACGGGCTCTGTCGCGATCTACTCCGTCGAGAGCGGTGCTGACCGGACCATTCCTGGGGGTCCTGAGCTGGGAGACATCATCGGATGGACTGCCGATCAGACCGGCCTCTACGTTGCGGAGGAAGAGCGAACCCGGGCGCGGGTGCTGAAGCGTGATCTTGCAACCGGGCGCCGCGAGCTGTGGAAGGAGATTGGCCCTTCCGACACGATCGGGTTGATCGACCGACTCGTCCCGATCGTGACGCCAGACGGACGCACGTACGCCTACACGTCGCACAGGTGGCTGGGCACCTTGTACCTCGTCGAAGGGCTGAAATAATTCGAGGAAAGAAAGACCCTGGTCCGCGCCGCTAGCGCGACCAGCGAAGGCCGATCAGTGCCTGGCGCGGCGATTGAATCACAGTCGGCGCACCGAAAGGTACCGGATTGGCGAAGCCGATGATTCGGACGTTGGGAACGCGAGCCTGAGCGCCGAGGGCTGCGCCACGGTTGAAGATGTTGCGGATATCCGCATAGATGCCAAGGCGGCCGTGCCTTTCCACCCCGAGATTCATCACCTTCTCTATTCTGATATCCAGCGTGCTCTGCCAGGGCAGCCGCCGACTTCCACGAGGCTCGATCCGGACCGTTTGCGGCTGCGGCGCATTCAGAATACTCCCGGCAATTGGTTGAAGAGGCGTGTATGTCTGCCCGCTCACCGCGCGGAGAAACACTCCGACGCGAATCCCGGATCGCGGCACCAGACCCGAGCCGAGCAGCTTGAGTTCGTGGGTGAAGTCACTAGTCAGGCGCCCTTCGCCATTCAGTAGCCCAACAGGCGTCTCGAACTGACTGCTGAACCCCAAGTTTCCAGCGCCCGTGTTGTCGACAGTGCCTTGCGCCTTTGCGAGCACGTACGAAACCTGCCCCTGCCAGCCGTTCGCGAGCCGGCGATTGAGGACGGCTGCCACTGAACGGTACGTTCTGAAAGCATCCACGGAGAGAATCGCCGCATCGGCAGGGGAGCGGTAGGTGAAGCCATCGACATTCGTAATGAAAGGATTACCAATCGATTCTGTGCGGTTGACCCATTGGTAGACGGTCAGCGGCTCGCCGGTCAGAGCGCTCGCCACCTGTACCGGCGTGAAACGCGCGTCGGGATACACCGAATCGATAAACCTGCCGTTCCGGCGCCAGATCGCGGTCAGGGACAGTCGGGTCTGGGCAGAGAGCGCCCGCTCGAACGCGCCGACGATCTCGTCCATGTGCGGTTGATGGATCCGAGGATCGATGGGGTACGGTCGACTGGCTGGGATTCGATCGATCTCGATCAAGCTGGGACCCGTGACGTCGTAGAACACGGCATCGACAGCGCCAGGGATACCGCGATAGAAGAAGGTCCCCAGGAGCGCTTCGGCGAAGCGGCCGTACGACGCCTTCACCACCGTCCGGTGACCCCCTCCAAGATCGATCGCCACCCCGACGCGCGGAGAAATCGTCTTCGTCTCGTAGACGATCCGATCGGGGCTTCCGCCGCGATTCCAATCGAGTCGCGCTCCCGCATTCGCCGTCACACGATCCGTGATCTGCCAGGCATCCTGGCCGTACAGGGCATCGGTGTCTACGCGCGCAGCAACATCGTAGCCCGCCGTGTACGCGAGGTAGGGCGCGCCACCGTAATCGAGATAGCTGAGGTCGTTGACGAACTGGAGCTCGTCGCGAGTCCGGCCACGTTCGGTCTGAAGGCCGAATTTGAAGTCGTGCCTTCCGAGGAACCCTTCCGCAAAATGCGTCGCCGACGCGTGCACCTGATGTCGCGTCCGTTCGTAGCGCGCGGTGTAGCCGGACGAGATGGAGTGCAGACCGGTTGCGAGATCGAAGCGGCCCGGCTTCGGGACGATCGGCGAGAACTCGAAGGCTGCCGAGTACCCGAGATAGCCGGCTTCGATCAGGGTCCGTGAACCCGCCACGCGCCGCCATTGCAGGCTCCACACCGGTATGGCCTGGCGGGTCTCGCCGGCAAGGTCGTCCGTCGTCAGCGGGCGCGGAATGGTTGCAGGTTGAGCGCCCCCCTGGTGCGCCCGAGTGTGATCGAAGAGAATCGAGAGCTGCTCCGACGCCGAGCGCTGCCACGTCAGTTTCCCATCGAGGCGCGGCGCCACGATGTCGAGCCGAGTGCGAGGGCCCGCGGGGTTAACCAGTAGGCCTTCGCGCTGCGCGCCAACGAGGAAGAACAGCTTGTCCTTGACGAGCGGTCCGCTCACGATCCCGCTGACATCGATCAGACGCCTGATCGAGTCGGTGTCCTTGACGGCGGGGTTGAGCTCCACAACATCCTCGCTGATATTGTCTGCGGCCATCCGGGCGTTGGAGTAGACGCCGGTGAGAAGCAGCCCGAATCGGTTGCCGCCCGATTTCGTTGTCATATTGATGGCGACGCCCGTATATCCGCCGTACTCCGGCGGCGCACCCGGTCCGTGGACCTGGACCTCGTCGATGAGGTCGTAATTGACGCTGGTAATGAACGAGGAATCCCCAGGGTCGCGCGTGTCTACACCATCGAGGCGGAGGGCGTTAGCGGTACCGGCGCCGCCTCCGAACGCAGACGCGTTGTTCACACCGGGCAGCCCATTCAGAAGAAACGGCGAGAAGCGTTCCAGTGGCGCGCTGAACAACAGGTCGGAAGACAACCGCTCGGTCGACGAGGAGCTCTTCACATCAACGATTGCCGGACTGCTCAGCACCTCGATGTTTACGCTCAACGCGGGCATCAGCGTGAAATCCAAGATGAGCTGCTGTCCGACGCTGATCGACAGCCCCACCTGTCGACTGGTTTGAAATCCTGTCAGGTTGGCCGCGATTTCGTAGGTGCCGGGATCAACGGCGGCGAAGCGGTACGCACCCTCTTCGTCCGTTGGGGCGACGGCGCTCCCGCGAGCGCCGAAGAGCGTGACGGTCGTGGCACGCAGCACCCCACCTTGCACGTCCCGGACTGTGCCGCCGATGCTGCCCGTGAGGCCCTGGGCCTCAGATATCGAGGTCGAGCCTGTCGAGATGATGAATACCGAGGCGCCGATGCAGAGGAACTGTCGCACGCAAGTCGGACCCTGCTGCGGGAGACGGACCGTGAGTTATTTTAGCGGGCCTTGACAGTCACGGTGGCGATTTCGGCATGGTATCACGTTAAACTAATAGGTTGTGTTCGCCAGAACCTGATCGTCATCAACATGGCTTGATTCTGGAGTCGCTGGGCGACACGATGAGCGCATGGTGTCTGCAATCTTCGTGTTGCTTCGAGCGATCTTGTTGGCCTGTGGCGGGCATCGGGCGATCGCGCTCGAAAACCTCGCGCTCCGTCAGCAATTGATGGCCCTGAAGCGCACCAACAAGCGGCCCCAACTCCGCATGAGGGACCGGCTCTTCTGGATGTTGTTGGTCAGAGGGTGGCGCGACTGGCGCACAGCCTTGGTGATGGTGAAGCCTGACACAGTCGTGAGGTGGCATCGTCAATGGCTCCGTCACGCTTGGGCCCAGCGCTCGAGGCAACCACATCTCGGTCGTCCAAGGGTCGAGGTTGGCGTTCGGGTCCTTGTGGCGAAGATGGCGGCGGCGAATCCGTGGTGGGGAGCGCCTCGCATCCACGGCGAATTGTGCAAACTGGGCATCGAGGTGTCCGAACGCACGGTGTCGCGGCTCCTGCGACGACGAAGGCGGCCGCCGTCACAAACGTGGCGGACGTTTCTGACCAATCACGTCGGCACCCTGGTTTCGATGGACTTCTTTACCGTCCCGACCATGACGGGGCGGGTCCTGTTCGTCTTGGTGCTCCTCGCTCACTCACGGCGGCGCGTGATCCACGTCAACGTCACGGAGCATCCCACGGCCGCCTGGACAGCGCAGCAGATCGTCGAGGCCTTTCCGAACGACGCCGCACCACGATGGCTGCTGCGGGACCGCGACCGGATCTATGGCGAGGCCTTCCGGCGACGGGTCGCGGGCATGGGGATCACTGAAGTCGTTTCAGCTCCGTCCAGCCCATGGCAAAATCCGTACGCGGAGCGACTGATCGGATCAATCAGGCACGAATGTCTGGACCACGTGATCGTACTCGGCGAGCGGCATCTCCGGCGCGTTCTGACCGGTTATATCGCTTATTACCACGGATCGCGCACGCATCTCTCGCTGGAGAAAGACGCGCCCACGCCACGACGTGTGCAGACCCCAGAGGAAGGTGGCGTGATCGCGATTCCCGAGGTCGGCGGACTGCATCATCGCTACGAACGACACGCGGCTTGACGCGACTTCGTCGCCTTCGTGCGGGGCACTTTAAGCGCCGTCGACGTGCAGGCCACGATATTCAGCACACCTGACGGCCTTGACGCCAGCAATCGTGTTCGTCAGGTCACCAGCTTCGGAGACACAAACGGCGACCGAGATCAGCGCCGAACCGGTTTTGGCGAAGGACAGGCTCGGATGCTTGTCGGTGTCAAGCTATCTCGACCACCTTTCCAACCGAGGGGACACCGTTCGCGTTGATGATGAACAGCAGATAGTGACCCGGAGGACACACCTCCCGGCGTGCTGGGGTTCTGACTTGAAGCCCCCCTGCCGCAGGGGTGAACCCAAGCCGGTTCAACCGCTGGTTTTGATTGAAGGCATGTGTAGCAGAAGAGAGCCGGACCAGGTCACCTGTCGAATGTTGGACGCGTCGGGCGTCTCCACGAGAAAGGGCTGGTCGTAGCCAACGAGCACCGGCGCCGAAGTGATGGTCGGGCGTGCGCCGCTGAACAGGTAGGGCGGCGAGTAGATCTCGGCGTCGCGGTGTTCTGTTCCTGCCGGCTCGCCGGTTCCGGCCGGCCGGCCACCACCGGCCGACAACACTGTTGCGTCGGGCAACAGAGAACGCACAGTGTTCG
The DNA here is from genome assembly GCA_020200195.1 of Acidobacteriota bacterium. Lineage (GTDB taxonomy): Bacteria > Acidobacteriota > Vicinamibacteria > Vicinamibacterales > 2-12-FULL-66-21 > JAIVJE01. Next base: position 6,914 of record JAIVJE010000041.1, read on the forward strand.
TCGCAACGTCAGACGTCGATCGTTGAGCAACCAAACCTCCTGTTCTTTCTGGTAGCCCGGTGCGCATCGCACGATGGGAGCGGCGTGGAGGGGCCACCATGAGCTCCGCTCTGGGGCTCAAGCGGCCTGCGCACCATGAAAACAGCTTTCCGAAGGAGAGGGCTGCAATCAGGCGCGTTTTTCAGTTCCGCAATTAAAGTCCAACCCCACCGAGACTTTAGTCTTGCCGCCTGCGCCGGGGGGAGCCGTGGGG
>JAIVJE010000280.1 GCA_020200195.1 Acidobacteriota bacterium
AAGCTCATGACATCTTCGAGTCGGTCCCGACAGGCGGAGACGTCTACCTTTTACGGTTTATTCTCCACGACTGGAACGACGATGAGTCGCGTCGGATTCTCAAAACGGTGCGCACCGCGATGCTCCCGGCCGGCCGCGTGTTGATCGTGGAGATGCTCGTGCCCGAAACGAACGAACCGGGACTCGTTCAGATGATGGACAACAACATGCTCGTCATGACCGGCGGCCGCGAACGAACCGCGACTGAATACGGTGACCTGTGCGCCGCGGCCGGCCTCCGGCTGGTTCGAACGATCGCGACGGGGACCCCCTTCTTCGTCGTCGAAGCCGAGCCGGTATAGGGTGGTCCGTCTTCACGCGCAACCGCACTACGCAGTCAGGCGAGAGGCACGCGCGCCGGCCAGGCACCACACTTTCAGCTGATCGATCGTCAGGACGTCAGCAGCAGCGGTGTGCGTCCGTCGCCGGCCCGACAAGTGGAGTTGAAACTCATCGCGAGCGTAAGCTGAGGCTACGCGAAGCCCGGCGAGCTGCGAGCGACATGCCGGGAAGGTTGTTTCCCCGTTGCCGAGCACCGCGGTCCGCGCCTCGAGCTCGATCCGCGCGAGGCGTGGGAGGTGAAGCAGCTCGACGATGAGTTCGGCGAACCGGTTCATAGCGCCGTACCGGTGCTAATCGTGGCCGGCGATCTGGATCCGCGGACGTCTGTCGAGAACGGCCGCGAGAGGTGTGGGCGCTTCCCAATGGACAACGTTATGTTGTCGAGAACGCGACGCATCAGTTTGATGTCCCCGGATCCAGCACCATCCGTGCGTTGCTGCGCCGATCCTCGCATGAGACCGTCTAGACAACGAACGTGTCGTGCTGGCCGCACTGGAGTTCCATTGACGTTGAGACGACGGGGACATTTCCAGGCGCGAGGCGCGAGCCCGTCGTGCCGCTCACGTCGGCAGCGCTGGCCGCGATCAGAGAGCGCTATCGCTGGAACACGCTCGTCGATCGGCAGTAGGCAGGCGAGTACTTGCGGATGCGCCACTGTCAACAGGCTCTTTGCTACACTCTTCGCTCCGTGCCGAGACCCGTTGACCCGTCAGCGTTAGGTCTTGGTGAAGGGGGGCATGCGATGCGGAAGATGGCAGGAGCGACATTCGTGGGGTTGATCGCAATGCTGCCGTGGGCAACAGCCGCGCGCACACGAGAGCCTCTTCAGGCTGGCGGGCCGACGTCCACGACGAGTCAGGCGCCCCTTACATGGGATCAGATGTTGGTCGAGATGTCGCGCCTGGAAGCCGCCGGCAACGATGCCGGCGTCGTCGGGCTCCTCGAGCGCTTTGTGAGAACGAATCCGAAGCGATACGAGCCCTATGTCTCCCTCGCGCACCTGCTCGAAAAGCAGGGCAAGGTTGCCGAGGCCGCCGACACGCTGCGCAAAGGTCGAAAGGCCGTACCGGACATGCCCGCGACGTTCGTGCTCCAGTTGATTCAGTACGACGCACAGCAAGTGACCGAATCGGCCGCGCTCCGGCGGGCGGACGCCGCACGGTTGCTCGGCGAAGCCGTCGCCGTGGCCGACGAGTTGATTGCTTCAAGACGAGAGGTCCGCTTCGCGATGATGGCCAAGTCCCTCGCGCTCCGGTTGCAGGCCGAACGTGTCGAGCAGACCGCGACGCGCAAGCAGGCCATCATGGCCGAGTCCGAGAGCATTGGCGAGAAGGCCCGCTTCACGAATGCCGATGGCTTACCGATCGCGAAGACCGTCGACGACGAGTGGCGGGACGGCCCGGGCGCCGTTTTCGCCGGGTCCACGCCCGTGGCGCCGCCGGGACCCGCGCTCGAGAAGTTCGTGGCCGCGCACCCTGACTTCGTGCCCGCCCGCGTGTCGCTCGGGCGTTACTACGAGGGCCTGGGTGACGCCATCAAGGACCCGGGGGCCAAATCCGTGGCGACGCGCAAGCGCCATTTCGAGGCCGCCGACGTCCAGCTCACTCGCGCGGCCGAGCTCGCCGACAACCCAACCGATGCCGCGGAGGCGCTTCGCGAGCGGATCGGTCTGCTTGGCGCGGACCGTCTGAACCGGCCCGCAGAAGCCGAGACATTGGCGCGATTCGCCATCGCCAAATATCCCGATCAGCCCGTGTTGGTGATCAGCCTCGCTAGTCTGCTGCTGCCGGTTGGCAAGGCCCCGACCGACGCCGCCGTTCGCAGCCTGCGGGAGGCGGCACCGGCCACGGCGGAGGCACAGCACGCGGTGGGGACGTACCTGTGGGAGATCGTCTCCAAGAACAAGAATCTGCCCAGGCCGGTCGCAGCGAACCTCCTGGGTGACGCAACTGCGTCGCTCGACGCAGCGCTGAAAATGCGGCCCAACTACATGGAAGCGATCGTGTACAAGTCGCTCGTTCTGCGGCTGCAGGCGGAACGCGTCGAGCAGGATCCAACCCGTATCAAGACGCTGCAGGCCGAGGCCGATCGGCTGGCCGAGCAGGCCAAGAAGTTGCGATCGGGTGGCAGATGACCCGCCATGCGCGGGCGGTTGGTGACAGGTTTTCGACGGCGCGGAAGACCAATCTGACGTGGTCGATGTCTGTCAGATCCGATGTGCCGACTACTGCCCTACGGCCAACTTCCGAAACACTCGCAATTTGCGTGGCTGGGTGTAAGGGACGGAATTCGCAACTGTAGAC
>JAIVJE010000333.1 GCA_020200195.1 Acidobacteriota bacterium
GAGCAGGCCGCCCGCTCCGCCCGCGAGCCAGAGCGCAATCCCTACGCTTGCCGCGAGCAGGGCTCCTGCGGCTGCCGCGCTCATCGATTGGGACGCTCTCCCGCGGCGTACAGCACCGCGCCCGGAAGGTTGCCGACCATGCCGAGCGCGATGAACAGCAGCGACAGGGCGACCGCATCGCTTGCCGACACTCCCGCCTGTCCAAACAGCCACACGAATGCCCATTGGCCCGTGCCGAGCCCGTTCACCGTAATGGGCAGCAGCATCACGAGCAGCGCGATTGGGATGAATACGAAGAACGCGCTCAGTGGCACGTCGATACCGATCGCGCGACCCAAACAGAAGGCCTGCAAGACACGCAGACTCTGCACGACGACCGAGACCGCCAGCACACGCAGCAACTCGCGATGATGCCGCGCGTAGCGCCGCACGGCATCCGTCATCGCGGAGGTGATCTGCGACAGCCGGTACGATCGCAGGCGTCCAGCAGCCTGCTGGATGATTCCGGCAGCGCGCGAGCTGAAGACGGCGCCCCCGACTGCCACGCAAAGCACGGCTGCGGCGGCGAGCGACAGCATGACCCACGGATCGCGCGCCATCTCCGGAGCGGCGAGCAGGGCCACCGCTCCCACCATCACGATGGACAGAACGCCGAGCACGCGGTCCATCAGCACCGATGCGGCTGATTCCGACATCCGGACGTCGTGCCGAGACAATCTGTACGCCCGGTAGACGTCACCGCCCACACTCGGAAGGAACGTCCCGATGAATGTGCTGACGAAGAAAATGCGTAGCACGGTCCAGAAGGGAGGACGCGAGCCTGGCGTCAGCGCAGCGAGGAGATCCATCCATCGCCAGGCCATCAGGCCTCGATCCAGGAACACAAGGAGCACGGCGCTGCTGATCCAGTTCAGATCGGCCCGGCCGGCCGCGCGGGCGACCGCGCGCGGATTCGTGTCCCAGATGATGTAAGCGGTGAGCGTTACGGCGACGAGGAGACGGAGGAGTCGCGGTCCGGTCACCGCAGCCGTCAGCGGACCTGCTCGGCGACCGGCAAGGTGTCCAGGTGCCGCTGCGGGTCGCGCTTCACCTGGTACGCGCGTTTGAGGAACCTGGCGTAAGGCACGAACTGCTTCATCGCTCCGACGTTGACCTGGCAGGGGCTGAGACAGGTCGGGCAGACCTTCTCCTTCAAGTGCTCACGATGCGCGAGACTCTCGGCCTTGAAGTACAGGGTCTCGGCGGAATCGTCCAGGACGTTGCCGAGCTTTTCCGAATTCTCGCAGTAGTGTAGATCGCCGTTCGGGTTCAAGAGCAGGCCCTGGCTCCGGAACGGGCACGGCATCGTCCGCTTATAGCCGTTTGCAATCATGTCCGCGTAGTGCAGGTACATGAACGCCTGACCGCTCAATACCGACTCCTCCTGCACCCGATCCAGGAAGAACTTGCGCATGAACGTTTCTTCGCGCTCACGGAACCCGATGGTCTCCTGCAGCTCTTTGTTGTGCAGCATCGCGTCGGTGAACCGCAGCATGTTGAAGACGACGTCGATCTCCTTCGCGCGGGCCCACGCCAGGATGTTCTCGGCGTCGGGCATGTTGGTGCCGAAAATGGTCGCCGCGATGCCGAACTGAAAGTTGTCGTGCTTTTTCGCCAGCGCCTGCATCGCCTCGATCGTCTGGCATGCCTTGTCGAACCCGCGCTTGACGTTGCGGACCTGGTTGTGGATGTCGCCGATGCCGTCGAGCGACACGCGGATGCTGATCAGCAGGCCCTTGGCGGCGCAGAACTCTACGATGCGGGTCAGCATCGGAATGGCCCGGTGCGGCGTCAGGCCGGTGGTGTTGATGCCGATCTTGCGCACACGCGGCAGGTGGCGATGGAACATCTCCACCATGTCGGGCAGATCGTTGCGCGTCGTCGGCTCGCCACCTGAAATGTTGAGGTTCTCGACCGCGGTCCAGAACGGGTTGTCGAAGACAGGCTCGAGCTGGGCGAGCGTCATGTCGGACTTGCGATCGCCGAACTTCCAGTTGCTGCACATCGTGCATTTGGCGTCGCAGACCCAGGTGCAGTTGTAGATCAGGACCGTCGGGCGAATGGGATGCAGTTTTGCGCTGACGAACGTGTTGACCAGGTCGCGCGGTACGCCTGCGGCCGCCTTGGCGAGATACTGCAGACGGAAGGTGGACGTTGACATGATCCAGGAGACCTCTGATGATACCGCGTCGGTCGGGCAGCGTCAAACCTTTGCTACAAGCCGGGTTACGGTTACTTCGAAGCCGCCGGCGGCAGCTCGACGGCCGCTGGCGCCGACAGCAGCTCGACTCGCTCGAGGGTCACCGTGGAACGGCCGTCGATCCAGAGCCGGTACTCCAAATGCCCCGTCCGTTCGCCAAGCGCGAAGCTCACTTCCGCGATTTGTCGCCGGTCCGGCTGCACCTCGCCTGTCACGATTTCCCGCCGCGCGACGCGATGGTCTCCCGCCCACACATCCACGAAGCCAAATGGCCCCGATTGCGCGTTCTCGACGGTGCCTATCCATCTCGCGCGGTAGGCGCCAGCCTTCATGGGAATTCCGGGGCCGTACTGCAGATACCCCGGCCGTCCGGCCGAGCGGATGACGCCGGCCGCGGCGTCACGCTCGCCGGCGTCCGTCGAGAAACGCTCGTTGGCGGCTCGCACCGATAAGTCGATCGGACGGCGATGCTCATACCGCGCGGCGATGTCACGGCCGGCGCCAGCGTTGAGGTACCACATGTTTCGCAGCCGCGTCAGGCTGAATACCGGTGCCGCGAGAACGGCGCGAAGCTTGCCGTAGTAGGTCCGCAGGATGGGATCGGTGAGCTGGTTGGTGCCGCTTTTCACGGACTCGAGATAGCCGTCGGGGATATCGCGGAAGTAGTGCCCTGCGTAGAACTCGAAGTACAGGCGCGGCGAAACCGGCAGCCGTGCGAGCAGGGGGTCAGAAAGCGCGTTGCGGTCCACGATGTGTTTATCGGGTCCGGCGGCCAGGCCATAAAAGCCGATACTGCCTTGAACCGTCACTTTCTCCGGCCCGTTGCGGAAGCTGAGGCCCTCTCGCATCCACGTGTGGTCCGGAAGGTCGCGGAATGGACTGTAAAAAAATACGTTCGTGATCCGGTGATAGTGACCACGCTCGTCCTTGATGCCGTTCTGTGAGCGCCATGCCCAGGCGGCATCGTAAGTTGCGGTGGTTTTCACCGGCACGAGCGGCATCAGGAGGTTGTAGATCACCAGGACGGCGGCGGCCGGTACGTAATAGGTGGCATCGCGCACCACGGAGATGACAGCCATCACCGCCACCATGAAGGGCATGGCGAAAAAGCGGCCGCTCATGAAATCGCCGCCGACGGAAATCGTGTATGCCACGTACAACAACGCCGACGCGGCGCTCAGCCTAACCGGAACCGTCGACCGTACGGCCAGCCCCACTGCCATCCCGGTCGTGCCGAGCGTAATCGGGTCGTGGGAAAAGCTGTTGAGTAAATAGGCGAGTCCCTGTCGGTAGAGGAGCGATGCGGGAATGCCGTTCGCGAGCTTCGCATAGTACGTGTTCGGCAGTGGAAAGCCGTAATACACCGTGGCAAAGATGAGCCAGGCAGCGACAGGCGCCCCGAAAGCCCGCAGCAAGGGGCCGAAGCGTTCCCGCCGGCGCATCGTGCGAACCGCCAGCCACCCGAGCGGCATGGCGTACAGCAGCACGCTATCCATGCGGTTGACGAACGCGAGGCCCGCGAGGAGGCCAAACGTCCGCAGCTCACCCGGCGCGAGCGGAGCGTCCGAGATTCTGCAGAAGCGTACGAAGAAGAGCGCCAGCAGAAAATAACTGATCGGATATTCCAGCCCGGAGCTGGTGTAGTCGATGAAGGCTTTCGAGCTGACGAGACACAGGACCGCAAGCGCTGCGCCGGCCAGCGCGTAGGCGCTGCGGGCCACCACCAGGATTGCGGCGAGCGCGAACGCGTAAGAGACGGCCAGTGCAGTAAAAAAGAACTCGCGCGTGATCGCGTAGGCCACGCTCATCGCCAGCATCCATAGCGGATGGGTGTACGCCTGGACACGTTCGCCCGGATTGAACACCGGACCATAGCCGTGGAGGAAGTTCCAGATCACCCGGAAGGTGATGTAGCCATCATCCCCGAGCCAGGCATTTGCGAGAAATATATAGGTGAAGGCTGCGACGAGGAATGCCTGCGCGATCCGCCAGTGCGGACCAGGTGCTGGAATGGTGTCGGAGCCTGGCGTCTGCACGAGGCCGCAACAGCCCCACCGGAGGACCATCTGGGGACGATGGTCCTCCAGCGAAACCGTCGTCTGCTTACTGGAGTCCGGCGGGGCGCGGTCTCGGGGAGATCCACACCTGCCGGACGATCATGCCGGGAACCGTCGCGCCTTCAGGTCCGGTGCGGCCGATCGGCGCTCCGATGAACGCGAAATGCGGATCCGGATCGTAGGCGCCGCGGTAGCCCTTTCCCTTGCTGTAAATTGTCGGTCCACCGGGGCCCCCTCGCTGGATACGAACGTTGAAGAACCCATTCCACGTGGCCGTCCATAGGTACGGAACGTTCGCATCGAAACCGACGAACTCGCGCTCCGCGCCCTCGGTATCAATCTGATCCTCATGGGAGATGAACCGCCACGCGACGATGCCCTCGGGATCGCCGCGCTTCTCGACCGTCATCCGCCGATCGTTCAGGACGATGTCGTCGAGCCCCTCGGACATTGCGAAGACCTTCGTCTTGCCTCCCTCGGTGTTGGTCGCAACGCCGGTGATGATGAGCGAGAACTCGCCGTTCACGAGCGTCTGCGGAAGACGATAGCGGATGTGACTCGAGAAATCCTCCAACCGCACGCCCACGCCGGGAATGAACGTCACCGGGCCGACGACGTCCCCGACTGTTCGTCCGTTGGTCAGCGGGTCGAACACCTCGTTGCCCCGGATGTATCCGCCGGAAGCCGTCCGGAACGAAGCGCTCGAAGACCACGACCCCAATGCGCCGGCGAACACCGCACGCACGCGCCACGTGTGCGGCGAATCGAACTCGAGCGCGCCGTCGACGGTGTGCTGCACGTTGTCACCCGCCCCGGCACCGCCCGTGACCCGCGAATACACCGTCGTGCCCGCGGCGTTCTTTACTTCGAACTCGTAAGACGGCGTAATGTCAGCGAATTTCCCCCGCGCTTTGGTCGCAACGAGCACGAGCGTGCCGTCAGGCTGCGCGCCGTTGACGGGGGACTGTGGCACCGGCACCGTTGCCTTCAGCGTCGACCCGTCCGGGTAGGCCGTGGTTGTTCCTGGCTCCGCGGCGCTCGGAGAAACGGGTGTCTGTGAACTCTTGGAACAGGCCATGGCGACGGCCAGAATACCGGCAAACGCACAGGCCACAAGCTTCTTGTGCTGCATCAGAGAAAACCTCGTCGAGCGTTGGATGTGGACCCGCTGGGAAGGGCGGTTCGGATCGACATAGTACTACAGTGCCTCCAAGCTGTCATGCAGGAACTGCACGGCAGAGCTCACGAAACGCGCATCGGCGGTGGACGTACGCGGTGAAGGTCGTGTTACCATGGCGCACTTCCGCCGGACCGCCGCCCAGCGCGTTCTCGGCCATCCAGGACAACAGGAGAAGACATTTGAAGATGATGAAAGTGGGTATCCTGGCCTTTGGCCTGTACATGTTCGCGGCGCCCGCCGCGTACGCGCAAATGACGTGGACGGCGGCGCATTCCTGGACATCAGCGGCGGCTACAAGGTGTGGCGCAATCTGGCCGTGGCGATCGGATTCTCCAGAATGAAAAGTGATTCGGACGTCACGTTCACTGCCGCCATCCCCGATCCCGTGGTTACCGACCGTCCCCGTTCCGTGAGCGGCTCCGCCGCCGCCGCCGACCATAAGGAGCACGCCTTTCACTTCATGGGTGTCTGGATGGTTCCCGTCACCGACAAGATCGACGTCGGCGTATCGGCGGGTCCCACCATTTTCCAGGTGTCCCAGGATGTTCCGAGCGCCATTACCGTCTCCGAGCCTGGGCCCACGGTGACCGGGACCACCCTGACCTCCGTTGACAAGACCACCCTCGGCCTGAACTTCGGTGTGGACGTCACGTACCTGGTCACTCCCGATATCGGTGCGGGCCTCCTTGCGCGTTACACCTGGGGCTCCGCCGATCTGCAGGGCGCGACCGACAAGTTGACGGTCGGCGGGTTCCAGATCGGCGTTGGGGTTCGGTACCGCTTCTAAGCATCGGTTTCAATTTCCAGGGGAACAGCCGGACTGCCTGTCGGGCACCCGGCTGTTCTGGTCACCCCAGCAATACTCCGTCGCGAGCAAAGTGGTTGTGGGCATGTTTTTTCGTGGAATCAGCCTGCTGATCGGGTATAATGCATAGAAATTAATCACACGTTGCCGCGAACAGGCGCCCCCCTGGCGACGCGGACGCGATCAGTCCGAGTCCCTGTATGGATTCACCTGTCAACAACATGTCCCGGCGTCGAGGCAGGCCGCGAAAATTCAGCAGCCCCTCCCGGGCGGTGACGCTCACGCTCCCGCTACCGGTGGTCGACGCGCTCAGCGCGATCGATTCGGACCTCAGTCGCGCCGTCGTTCGACTCACGCAGCCGGTAATCGCCAATCAGCCCCATCCGCCGGCAGAACTTGCGGTCTTCGGCCGACGGGCAGTCATCATCGTGAACCCGACCCGTACTCTCGAGGAGCGCACCGGGATCGATCTGGTGCCGCTGCCCGACGGCCGCGCCCTGATCTCGTTCGACTCACCGGGCACCATTGCGGCCCTGGAGCTTCGGATCGAGGACGCCATCGAGGACCGACGGCTCTCACGAGACGATCAGGCGATCTTTGAAGCCATTGCCGGCATTCTCAAGACCGCCCGTCGTTCAAACGATACGGTGTTAGTCGAACGGAACATCATCGTACTCGAGGCGCGGAGACCGTCCGCGCTCGCGCGCACGACTCGCCGCGGGCTGCCCGCCAAGTCTCCCCGGCTGCCCAGACGCTCGCTCCCCACACCGAACCGTTAGCTTTCACCGGAGGATGGGTCTTGAAAGACTGGAAATTAATATCGCGGAACGATCGGCTCCCCTCCGAACGCGATTCAGTGGCGAGTCTTGTACTTGTACGGAGACACGGACGACCTCGACCGCAGGTACGAGCCAGACACCGCGAAGCGTTTCGCCTCCACGTTCCTTCTAAACCCTACGACGACGTATCACTGGAAGGCGAGCTGGGGCAGCGATTTTCGCCTGATCGTGCGCGAGGGCGGGATTACGGGCGGACCTCTGTATGACTACGGATTACCGACCCCGCGCGGCCGTTACGCGCCGAATCCGCAGTACGCGTACCTTGGAGCCCCTGTTGGTCGCAGCGGCAATGAAGCGGCCTCGATCGCAGGGACGGTTTATCGCAACGGGTGGCTGGGTAATCGGCCCCGACCGGAATCACTGGGCAGCGTACTCGCTACATCCCTCAGATAGCATCGGTCGTAGGCGTCGCCGTACAAAGTAGTCGTCGTACAAGAAAAGGACCGGAGTGGCAATGCCATGTCCGGTCCTTTAGTGCAGTTCGATCCAGCCGTCAGAAATCTAGAGACTGCCCTGCTACTGGCAACTGAACGAGTGCGGGTAGCCTCCGTAGAAGGGGAATTCTCCGGTCCCCCAGTACAGAACCAGTTGGATACCGGTGTTGTCGTAGTCGAATGCGATATCGCGGCCCTGCAGATGACCGCCGGAGCGCTCCACCAGGAAGTCCACGCTGATTTCCGGCCCGCCGCGCTTCAGATTCCACGCGAGATCCAGTCCGCCGCAGCGTCCCGCTTCGATGACCCGGTCCCGCAGGAATTCCATGTTGGCCCGGCGTTGCCCCGACGACACACCCGCCGCCAGCCGGTCAGGATACTTCTGCATGATGCAGTTCACGATGAAGTTCCCGTCGCGACTGGCGCACGAACCGGCGTTGCCGCCGCCACCGCCACCACCACCGGGGCTTGGAGCCGGGGCTGGCGCGAGTGGGCTCCGAAAGGCCTGGGTGGCGCCCCAGTCGCTCGTCGTCTCGCCATCGGTCGAGCGCGCCCGCCAGAAATGCGTAAAGTTGTAGTCGAGGTCGCCGACCGACGTCCACGAGGTTTCCCCCGCGCCCTCGACCGCGGTTCCGGCCGAGACGATCTGCGTGAATGCCTGATCGCGCCCAATCTGGAATGTGTATATCAGCGCACCGACCGCAGAGTTGCGATCCGAGTTGCGAGCTCTGAGCGTGGGCTTCCGCTCGGTGACGCGATCGTTGTTAGCCGGCGAAATCGGGGCGGGACCGGTCAGGAACGGCTTCGGCAACACCTCGAACTGCGACGCTGCATACC
>JAIVJE010000334.1 GCA_020200195.1 Acidobacteriota bacterium
CCCGCCGAGACGCACCGGCTCGAGCACCGCGAAGGGTGTGACCGCGCCGGTGCGCCCGACGTTCACCTCAATCTTCCGGAGCACCGTCGTTGCCTGCTGGGCGGGAAACTTGAAGGCCAGTGCCCAGCGGGGAAACTTCGAGGTCACGCCGAGCCGCTCGCGCAGGGCCAGGTTGTCCACCTTGATGACGACCCCGTCGGTATCGAACTCGAGCCCCTGGCGTTCGTCCTGCCACGCCCGGCAGAACGTCAACAAGGCGTCGATGCCGACGCAACGCTTCCAATGGGGCTCGACGGGAAGGCGCCATTGGCGCAGCAGCTCCAGCGTCTCTGAATGCCGGGCGCGCTCCCCGCTCCGCGCCTCGACGAGTTGATAGACGAACGCCCCAAGGCCTCGGCGGGAGACCTGCGTGGGATCGAGATTGCGCATCGTGCCGGCTGCGGCGTTGCGCGGGTTGGCGAACGGCGTATCTTCGGCGTCCTCGCGCTCGCGGTTGACGCGGTCGAACGCGTGGCGCGGCAGGTAGATTTCTCCGCGCACTTCCATTGCGCCGGCCGGCGCCCCATGGAGCCGCAACGGCAGTGCGCGAATCACGCGCGCGTTCGACGTCACGTCCTCACCGCGCACGCCGTCCCCTCGCGTGACCCCGCGCGCGAGCACGCCGTCCACGTAGGTCAGCGCGATGCTGAGACCATCGATCTTCAGCTCCGCCACGTAGTCGATCGGCGCTCCGTCCGGCACCAGCTCGGGTCCCCCGCCCTTCCGCACCCGTTCGTCGAACGCGCGGAGCTCATCTTCGTTATAGGCATTGTCGAGACTCAGCATCGGGGCCAGGTGCTCGGCGGTCGCGAACCCCTCGACGGGTCTGCCCGCGACGCGCTGGGTCGGGGAGTCCGGCGTCACGAGATCCGGATGGGCACGCTCCAACGCCTCAAGTTCCCGGACCAGCCGATCGAACGCCTCGTCTGCGATTTCAGGATCGCTCAGGACGTAGTAACGCTCTTCGTGATGGCGGATCTCGTCACGAAGCTGATTGATGCGGTCGAGGGGATCCATGGGGGCTATGGAGTCACGTGCGGCGTGCGGCGTTCAACGTTCGGAGTGCGGTGCGACGGTGCCGAGTGCGGCGTGCGACGTACGGTGCGACGTGCCAGGTGCGGCGGGTACTCGACGGCACGCTCGTAGGCGAGCTCCGTGGCGCGAGACTCGTGCAGCATCCGCAGAATGTCCCGCCACTGATCGCCCGTCACCGCGCGATCCTGGACGACCGCGCGAATGAGCGCGCCGGCCTCGTCGCCGCCGTGCTTCAGCAGGGAGATGATCGGCAGCGTGACCTTGCCTTCGCGCAGGTCGCTGCCGGCCGGCTTGCCGAGCACTTCCGCGTCCGCCGTGTAGTCGAGCAGATCATCGACGAGCTGGAAGGCGATGCCGAGGTTGAAGCCATAGTCGCGCAACGCGATCTCTTGCTCCGCGGTTACGGCGCCGAGCATGCCGCCGATTTGCGCGCATCCGCCGAACAGGAAGGCGGTCTTCCGCCGGATGATCTCGAAATGCTCGTCCTCGCTGATACCGACGTCGCCGGTCTTCGTCAGCTGATACAGTTCTCCCTCGATCATGCGGAGCGTGACGTCGCAGAGCAGCCGGATGATCTCGAGGGAGTCCTGCGTGAGCGCCATCGCCATCGACTTGATGTACAGATAGTCGCCGAGCAGAACCGTGATGTCGTTGCCCCAGCGCGAGTGCACGGCCAGCCGGCCGCGGCGCAGGTCGGCGCCGTCTATGATGTCGTCGTGGACGAGCGTCGCCGTGTGGACGAACTCCACGACCGACGCGTACAGCACGGCTCGCTCCCCCGTGTAGCCGCTGAGGCGGGAGGCCATCAGCAATACCGCAGGACGGACGCGCTTTCCTCCGCTCTTCTGTATGTAGCGCCCCATTTCAGGGATCAGGGCGACGCGTGATTGGATGTGGCGGACGAACTCCTGCTCGACGGCTTCCAGATCCTCGCGAATGGGCTCGAAGATCTGCGCCAGGTCGGCGGACGGAACGGACATTCGCTGCGCGATGTCGCTCAAAGGCTCACAATACTGAACTTCCGCGCGGGGTGTCAACGCGCTAAGCCATTGCTGCGCGGCACATTACCCGCGTTGACGCTCACGGTCGCGCAAAGAGCGCCTGGAAATTCCTCGTCACCTGCTCAGCCAGCGCCGCTGGTCTCTCCCCTCTGACGCCGGCGATGGCTTCAGCCACACGTCCGACGAACGCTGGCTCGTTTCGCTTCCCGCGATGCGGCACGGGCGCCAGATAAGGCGCATCGGTCTCGATCAGGAGTCGATCGGACGGGACCAGACGGGCCGCCTCGCGGAGCTCATCGGCGCGCGGAAATGTCACGATTCCGGCAAACGACACATGGAACCCGATCTCTAGCGCATCGCGGGCCATGGCGCGGTCGCCGGTAAAGCAGTGGAACACCCCGCGCACCTCGTCTCCTCCCGCTTCTCGCAGGATCCGGAACGTGTCCTCGGTCGCCTCGCGCGTATGGATGACGACCGGAAGCCCCCGCTCGCGGGCGAGGCGCACCTGCAGCGCGAACACCTCCTGCTGGACGGCACGCGGCGAGCAGTCGTAATGATAGTCGAGGCCGATCTCGCCTACCGCGCACGCGTGCTGCTCGATCAGACCACGCGCCACGGTCTCCGCCGCGCTCTCGAGCCGCTGCGCAAAGGTGCCCGCATGATGCGGATGGATGCCGAGCGCGAAGCATGCCTCCGGCCAGACCGTTCGCACCCGTGCCGCCTGCGCGAGCTCCACGTCGTCTTCCGCGGCGAGGATGCACGCCGCGCCTGTCACGCCGGCCGCGCGCGCCCGGTCCACCACCGCCTCCAGGTCTACGGCGAACTCCTCGCCGGCCAGATGGCAGTGGGAATCGATCATCGGACTCGTGTACCGGGCGGGACCTCCTGGTCGAAGCCGACGAGCGCAGGCTTGCCGCCGTCCGGGCTCGCGGCCAGGACCATGCCATTCGATTCAATGCCCATCAACTTCGCCGGTTTCAGGTTGAAGACCATGACAATGGTTCGGCCGACGAGCGCCTCGGCCTCGTACGCTTCGGCGATCCCCGCGACAAGCGTCCGCTGCTCGGTGCCGAGATCGACGCTGAGCTTAACGAGCTTGCGCGAGTTCGGCACTTTCTCCGCCGTCAGCAGTCTCGCCACGCGCAGATCGACCTTCATGAAATCGTCGATGCCGATCTGGCTGGCGATCGACGCGGCGCTCGGCTCCGGTGCCGGTGCCGGAGCGGATCCCGATGGTGGCGCATCGTGCGCCGCCGCCGGTCCCGCATTGTTGAACTGATCAGCCGTCACATTCACGCTCCTCTTTTTAGACGCTTTGTCCGATGGGTCCTGGCTGCCGACGTTCACAGAGGCCGATGCCGCACCGGCAAAACGCGGCCACAGCGCATCGCCGTTCTGGATCGTGCGCTCGCCCGCGTTGCGCCACCCCGCGTCGCCCAACCTCAAGTCACCGGGCGCCGTACGCTCACCCATACGGCGCAGGAGTTCAGGGGCGGACGCCGGGATCACCGGCAGCAGCAGAATTGCGGAGACGCGAACAGCTTCCGCCACGTCGAACAGAACCTGACTCAGGCGCTCGCTCTTCGCAGGGTCGCGCGCCAGAGCCCAGGGCTCGGTTTCCGCGATGAACTCGTTTGCGGCGTCCACGATGCGGAAGGCCGCGGCGACGCCGCCTTCCAGAGCGAACGCCTCCATCTCGCGCTCGTACACGCGCAAAGCGTCACCCGCAAGCGCAGCCAGCCGGCCGGGCCCTGCCGCCGAGGGCCGCAGGTGTCCTCCGCGATACTTCTCCGCCATCGCTGCGACGCGGCTCACCAGATTTCCGAGGTTGTTCGCCAGGTCCACGTTGTAGCGGTCCTCGTAACGCTCCCACGTGAAGTCGCCGTCGCTGCCGAACGAGATCTCTTTGACGAGATACAGCCGCAGCGGATCGGCGCCGAAGCGCTCGAGGGCGTCGAGCGGTTCGACCGTGGTGCCCAGCGACTTGCTCATTTTCTCGCCGCGGTAATGCACCCAGCCATGGCCGAAAATCTGGCGCGGCAGCGGGAGGCCCGCACTGATCAGCATCGCGGGCCAGATGACGGCGTGAAACCGCGTGATGTCCTTCCCGATGACGTGAAGGTCCGCCGGCCACCACCGCGCCGTCAGGGACTCATCCGTGCCAAAACCGACGGCGGTGATGTAGTTGATGAGCGCATCCACCCACACGTAGATGACGCTCGAGGGATCCTGCGGCATCGGGATGCCCCAGGCTTGCCCGGCGCGGCTGACCGAGATGTCGTCCAGCCCGGTCTCGAGCAGCCGGAGGATCTCGTTGCGACGGACGTCGGGAACGAGGAACTCGGGATGGTCCGCAAAATGCGTGAGAAGCGGCGCACCGTAGCGAGAGAGCCGAAAAAAGAAGTTCTTCTCGCGGATCCAGTCTGGTCTGGTGCGGTGGATCGGGCAGAGCCCGTCAACGACATCCTTCTCCTGTTTGAACGCCTCGCACGACACACAGTACCAGCCTTCATAGTGACCTTCGTAGATGTCGCCGGCGGCGGTCATATGGCGGACGAGCTCCTGCACCCCCGCGCGGTGGCGCGGCTCGCTCGTGCGGATGAAATCGTCGAACGAGATGTTCATCCGCTGCCACACGTCGAGGAACTCCTGCGCCATGCGATCGCAGTACGCGAGGGGATCCTCGCCGAGCTCCCGCGCTTTCCGATACACGTTCTGCGAGTGCTCGTCGTTGCCCATTACGAAATGCGTGTCGAAGCCTGCGAGCCGTTTGTATCGGGCGATGACGTCCGCCGCGATCTTCTCGTACGCGGTCCCAAGGTGAGGACGGCTGTTCACGTAGTCAATCGCCGTCGTCAGGTAGAAGCGTCCCATCAGGCCGTTCCTCCCGAGTCGAGCCACGCCTTGACGGCGATCGCCTGCACGTCCTTGATCGCCAGCCCGCGTTCGGCAGCGGCCCGCGCGCAGTCCTCGAACTCGGGTGCGACATTCACCACCCGTCCATCGCGGCGGGCAAGCTTGAACCGGATGCGGCCGGCCGGTGTTTCCAGCGAACGGACCTCGCGCTCGAGTCGCTCGCGCAGCATCTCCTGATGGCGGACGCCGATCGTCGTCGTCTCGGCGAACAGGACGCCACTAATCGTGTCGCGATCGGTCGGACGGGCAAGCACGGTCACGAGCGTCCCCGGCCGGTTCTTCTTCATCTGAACCGCTGCGTAGAACACCTCCAGTGCGCCGGCCGCATACAGGCGTTCCATCAGCGGTCCGAACAGCTGCGGGTTCATGTCGTCGATTTCGCATTCGATGCTGACAATCCGTTCGACCGCGTTGCCACCAGATGCCTCGCCGACCATCAGCCGCAGCACGTTCGGTACACCCTTGAAGTCGCGGTCACCGGCGCCGTACCCAGTCTTCTCGAGACGCATCGACGGAAGCGGACCGAACTCGGACGCGTATCCCGTTACGAGCAGGGCGCCCGTGGGTGTCACGAGCTCCGCCTCGATCTCTCCGGCATAGATCGGCACCCCTGCGAGCAGGGCGGCGGTGGCGGGTGCGGGCACCGGGAAGGTTCCGTGCGCGCACTTCACCATTCCGCGCCCGACGTTCATCGGAGACGCGACGATGCGGTCCGCGTGCAGCCACTCCATGCCAAATACCGCACCGACGATGTCGATGATCGAATCGACGGCGCCGACCTCGTGGAGGTGCACCTGCTCGACCGGTATCGCATGGATGTCGGCTTCGGCGCGCGCCAGTCGCTCGAACAGGTGGGTCGCCCGATCCTTTCCTTCCGGAGACAGAGCCGACCGTCCGATGTACGCGGCAACCTCTTTCAAGCTGTGATGATGAGCGTGCGCGTGTGGATGCGCATGAGCGACGTGCGCACCTGATGGCGGAGCGGGTTCCCATTCGTGAACCTGGAACTTCATCGAAGAGACGCCCGCCCTCAGCACGCGTTTTGCGTCGACTTCGCCGTACTCGATCGCAAGACTGCCCAGTGCGCCCCGCAGCGCGTCGAGCGGCAACCCGAGATCGAGCAGCGCACCGAGCACCATGTCGCCGGACGCACCCGAGAAACAGTCAAAATAGATCGTCTTCGCCAACGTCAGAGCAGTCCCTTCTCCTTGAAGCTGCAATAGCGCACGTCTGCCACAATCACATGATCCAGCACGTCGATTCCCATCAGGATGCCCGCCTTCACGAGCCGCCGCGTCAGCTCCACATCTTCCGGACTCGGATCTGGATCGCCCGAGGGATGGTTGTGGAACAGCACTAGGGCCGCCGCACCGCCCGACGCGGCCTCACGGAAGATCTCCCGCGGGTGCACGATGCTGGCGTCGAGCGTACCGATCGACAGCACGGTCGTACGAAGCACCCGGTGTTTGGTGTCCAACAAGACGACGCCGAACTGTTCCACCGGGCCGGCGCCGTAGTGCGGGAGCAAGAACTCGGCGACGTCCCGCGGCGTCAGCAGCTGAACTCGATGTCGACGACCGGCGCGCGACAGTGTGCGGCGTCCGAGCTCGATCGCGGCGAGCACCTGCGCCGCGCGCGCCGGACCGATCCCGCGCACGCCACAGAGGTCGTCGTTCCGCGCGCGCGCAAGGCCGTCGAGTCCACCGCAGCGCGCAAGCACCGCGTTGGCCAGGTCGAGGGCGCTCGCGTGTGCCCGGCCCTGGCCGATGACGATTGCCGTCAGCTCGTTGTCGCCGAGCGCCGCCACGCCGAGTCGAGCGAGCTTTTCACGCGGCCGATCGTGCGGCGCGACGGTCTTCATCGTACACCATCCCTGCTATACTTCCGGCGATGCGTCGTCTGTCCGTCGTCGCGTGTGCGTGGCTGCTCTGCGCCGCGTGCTCCGAGCCTCCCCAGAAAGAAATCGATCGGGCGCAAGGCGCGTTGGACGCGGCGCGCGCTGCGGGCGCCGACACGTACGCCGCCCAGGAGTTGAAGGCTGCGACCGTGGCGCTGCAGCAATCGCACGACGCAGTCGCACAACGCGACTACCGTCTCGCGCTGTCCCGCGCGCTCGACGCGAACGAGCGCGCGCTCGAAGCGGCCAAGCAGGCGGCCGACGGCAAGGCGCGCGCGCGCAGCGAGGCCGAAGGCGCGCTCGCCGCGGCGACCGCCGGACTACAGCAGCTGCGGACGCGACTGACGGCGGCCACGGCCGCCCGCGTGCCGGCAAAGGAGCTGGTGTCGGCGCGCCGCGCCGAAGTCAACGTGCAGGCGGCGCTGCAAGAAGCACGCGCGGCGGCCAAGAACGGGGATTATCTGGTCGCGAAGGAACGGCTGAACGGCGTCACCGGGCAAGTGAGCGCCGAAATCCGCGGAATAGACGAGGCCGCCGTGGCGCGGACCGCCAAGCCGGTACGTCGGCGGAGATGAGCCTGCCGGCTCGAGGATGGCAATAGAGACATCACGCGGACGCGTCCGACGTCGCACCTATTGCCGTGTCGTACCAGCTACGGTCCGCGGCACGGGTTTCTAGCGCACAACCAGACGATCGACGACCGAGGTCACCCCGTTGGTCTCGCGCGCCAGCTGCAACGCGCGCTGACGCTCGGCCTCCGACGACACCGTGCCGGTAAGCGTGGCGACGCCTCCGCTGGTGTCGACATTGATGGATCGAGCCCGAACGAGATCGTCCAGCGCCATTTTCGATTTGATCTTCGCGGTCAAGGTCCCTTGCGCCAGGGCGGATTGTGCCTCGGCGGCCGCCACCGCTGTTTTCTCCCCTACCTGCGCCCCGACCTCGCGGGCCTTGGCCGTGTCAATCTGCCCGGTAGTACCCAGTGGACGGTCGGCCACACCGGTGCGCTCGCGAAGCGTATCGAGGGACCACCATCCCAGGAAGAACGCCGCGCCGGCGACGAGAATCACGACGAGCAAGACCAGCCTGAACAGTGCACGAAACATGGGAATGCCTCCAGCGGTCAATCCGTTGCAGAGGTCGTGCCGACCCCCCGAACCTAACTCTTCCTTAGAGGCCGTAACAAAACCGGCGCGATTGCGGCATAGACGTGTTCAGTGCGGCGCGATAACGTCGGCGGTTTATGGCCGGTGTGCTGTTGCCCGACCCGCTGTGGAATCTCATCGCACCGCTCCTCTTCGTGCTGCGCGGCGGCATTCCGTGGCAGATGTTGCCACGGGAACTGGGCTGCGGATCGGGGATGACGTGTTGGCGACGCTTGCGCGATTGGCAACACGAAGGCATCTGGGACCCGATACCACCTGCACGAGTCGGTGATACAGCGGGCGGTGACAGAGGCCGGGCGAAAGGCGGGGTTGGCCAAGCGGGTCGGATGCCACACATGTCGCCATTCGTTCGCGACCCACCTACTGGAAGGCGGGTCAGACATCCGCACCGTCCAGGAACTGCTCGGTCACGCAGATGTCAGCACACCATGATCTACACGCACGTACTGAATCGCGGCGGGCTGGGTGTGAAGAGCCCCATGGACCGGTGGTAGCCGTGATTACGCGCGGCGCCTTCGCAATGAAACGCGCCGCTCTCGGGGCATGCCGTCATGTTTACCTGCGGCGGCTCGCAGTGATCCCGGCTCCTGCGGGTAATCCGCCCTGGCATTTGCGCCCGAGCTGCGTGCTAACATGCGCCGCGTCAGCGAGATCACGGCCGACAGAGGGCCCGCGGTCGCGCGTATGATTGCGAAAGAGCGTCAGCGGTCTACTCCAATGGTAGTTAGCCCGTAAAGGCCAACGGATGCCAAAGACCCAACTGTTGCGCACGAGCCGGCAGTAGTGCTACGACACCAGGTTCCCGTCTTGGATGCGAGGTACTCCTTAAAGGCTGTGTCAAACCTCGAACGGCCCTTCCAAGTGTAGCGTCACTTTTTCAGCATTGCAGTCCAGTTGAGGACGACGGTGATCGGTGAGCCCTGCGTATCGGAGGCCGTGTTGACGAGGAACCGCTGGCCGTCTCGGCTGGGCACATAATGCGTGCGGAGCGCAATCACGCCGGGCTGCACACGCGTCTGGAACAGCGGCGTGGGAATGCCGAATGTCGGACCCGCGCCGACCGTAACGGCCATGAGCTTCCGGTCGTCGGACAAATAGTAGATCTCCCGTCCATCCGCTCGCCACCGCGGCTCGTAACCACCGTTTGTGGAGACGGGCCACCTCCGATCGGATCGCGGAATCGTCTCGACGTAGACCTCGAACTTGCCGGTCTCGCTCGAGGTGTACGCCACCAGACCGGCGGCCGGCGAGAAGTTGCCGTGCATCTGGTTGGCAGGTGATGCGATGAGTTTCGCCGGCTTTCCTCCTTCCGTGACCGGCCACAGCCATAAATCGTTCTCGGACCCAGGCGCTGGCGCAGAAAAAATGACGTTCCGTCCATCCGGCGACCAGTCGGTGGGAATCAGATTGAGCGACGGCATCTGAGCTCCAGGCAGAACGAGTCGATCGTTGCCGCCGCCGGCTGCGCTCTTTTCGAAAAACTCGATGATCCCATTCCGGTTGCTCCTGAACATCAGCCGCGTGCCATCTGGAGACCAGAACGCGGACGCGGTCACGAGCCCTCCGGAGGAGACACGAGCGGTGCTGCTGCGCGCGAGGTCCGTGAGCCAGACTTCGACGATGTTGGTCTTGGGATCGACCAGCGACGCAGCCAGACGCTGTTCATCGGGAGAAAGCCGGAAATCGATGTAGTCGCCCACCGGTCGGCCAGTGGAGCCGAGCGGGGTCCCCTTGCGATCCATCCATGTCAGGCGACCGTTGTGCAAGAGGGTGTCCGCATACGCGATGATCCCGGTAGGAGAGGCCGAAACCGCGCCCAACATTGCAGTGTTGCGGCCAACGTGTTCGGCGACGAGGAACGGTTGCCCTTCGACCTCCAGCCGCGCGGCATCGAATTTATGTCCCAACAGCGTGTTTCCGTCCACGAACAACAGATAGCCTGGCGGCGCGTAGACCGCGTTCGTGCGGACGTTTACAAGAAGTTTCTTGGTCTTGCCATCCAGTGAGCCGACGTACACGCCGCTCTGATCCTGCCTGCTGCCGAAAATCGAGTACAAGAAATGCTTGCCGTCGGGGAGAAGGTGTGGATTTGATGCGTACCCTCCTCCCCCGATGTGTCGATGATCGTCACGGTCGTGGGTTTCCCGCCCGCGGCGTTCACTCGTTGAATCGGTTCGGCCCCGAGTCCGAAGATGATGGTGCCATCCGGTCCCCACGAGCCACCGCGGAAGTCGGCCGCCGTCTGGGTGATGACCTGCACCGCTCCGCCGGCCGCAGGGATCTTTTTCAGCTCGCCGTTGGCGAAGAAGGCGATCCAGCGGCTGTCCGGGGACCACAAGGGATCCTGGGCGTCCTCGGTTCCAGCCAACTGGCGCGGGCCCAAGCGATCCATGGATCGCACCCACAACATGGGCTTGTCTCCCGGCGTCTCCGCACTGAACACGACGGCCCGGCCGTCGGGAGAGACAGCAAACGACGGAACGTTGACCGTGGTGTTGATAGCACCCGAGAAGGCTGTCTTCTCGGGAGGGAAGATGGGGACGCTAATTGGGTCACCAGGCGGCGAGTCGATCGAAGGCCGCGCGGCAAGGAACGCCGCCGCACCAAGGGACAGCGCCGCCACGATCCACCCAGCCCATTCGCGACGGTTTCGCACGGGTCGCACC
>JAIVJE010000042.1 GCA_020200195.1 Acidobacteriota bacterium
CCCATCGGGTCTGCGATCGTCCAGGGTGTCTCTCGCGGCTGCTCGCGGAGACCGCGGCAGCCGGTGCCGAACAGGTCATCCTGCTCGCCGCCTCGCCCCCGCCGGCGGTTGCGCACGAGCTCACCGCGGGCCGCGCCGATCTGCGCGGGCGCGCCGGAGAACAACTCGCCGCGTTCGAGACCGCGGCGCTCGGCGATGTAGTGGAGCAGTTCTCCGGCCGATTCGCGCGGCTGTTCGTCATTCGGCCCGCCCACAATCCGCTCGGGCCTCTCGACTTCTGCGGCGTGTACGACGAGCGGTCCGACCGAAGGCATACACTCGGCGAGCTCGCGGATCGCGGTTACGAGGACGCGTATCGACAATTCATCGAGCCGGTGGTCGGTGCCAGCGGGGAACGCATCGAGAGGGTCCACCCAGTCAATGGCCGCTCCGGTGGACATGGGGCCGTGCAATTGTGACCGCATGAAGCCAGCGACCCACATCATTCAGCGCTCGACCGGAATCACGGACGACGCACATCCGCTGACCACCCCGATTTTTGAGACGACGACGTTCGTGTTCGACTCGGCGGATCAGGTCAAGGAGCATGCCGAGGGGCGATCGCACAAATACCTGTACTCGCGCTACGCGAATCCGACCGTCGCCGCCGTCGAGCAGAAGATTGCCGCGCTCGAGAAGGCCGAGTCTGCGCTCGTGCTCTCGAGCGGACAGGGAGCGACGGCAACCGCGCTCCTCGCCCTCACGCAATCGGGTGACGAGATCGTCTGTAGCGCCGCGATCTACGGCGGCACGCTGCATCTCCTCTCGGACCTGCTGCCGCGGTTCGGGCTCAGCGCGCGGTTCGTCAGCCTCGCGGAGCTGGCGCGTCCTGAATCGATCATCGGCGAGCGGACGAAACTGGTCTGGTTCGAGTCGCCCATCAATCCGACGCTGCGATGCGTGGACGTGGCGGCGGTGGCCGCCGCATGCCGGGCGCGCGGTGTGATCTCGGTCATCGACAATACGTTCGCGAGCCCGATCAACCAGCAGCCGATTGAGCTCGGCGTGGACCTGGTGATGCACAGCGCGACCAAGTATCTCAACGGACACAGCGACGTGACGGCCGGCGTGCTGGCCGGGCCCGCCCGATTACTGGATCCGATTCTGAAGGCACGCAAACTACTGGGGACCGTGCTCGACCCGTATGCGGCGTACGCGCTGGGGCGCGGACTCAAGACACTCGCCGTCCGGATGGACCGGCACAATACCAACGCGGCAGCGGTCGCCCGGTGGCTCGCCGCGGACCCGCGTGTCAAGACGGTGTACTACCCTGGCCTCGAGACGCATCCCGACCATGCGATTGCCAGGAAGCAGATGCGCGGCTTCGGCGGGATGATCTGCGTCGACGTCGGCGGTGGCTATGCCGGGGCAGCGCGCTTCTTCGATCGCCTGACGGTGTTCAACCGGGCGGCAAGCCTCGGAGGCGTCGAGAGCCTGTGCAGCCTGCCGGTGCTCACCTCGCAGTGGGGACACTCGGATGCGGAGCTCGCGGCCGCCGGGGTGACGCAGAGCATGGCCCGCTTGTCCGTCGGGCTCGAAGACGCCGACGACCTGATTGCCGATCTCGATCAGGCGCTGGGATCCTAGCGCCCGCCTGCAGCTATCTCGCGACAGGCTCTTTCTTCTTGTCGACCGCTGTCTCGTGGAGAAACTGCTCGCACATGTCTGTGATGCGCGCGGTGATCGCCGGGCCGGACAACTCGCCGAACTTTTCCCGAAAACGCTCGATCGGAACGACCGCCTTGGCCATCGCGCGGTGACCGCCGGCGCTCCCGATCTGGCCGAACCACCGCTTGACGAACTCTCCCGCGTTCCGTGAGTAGCCGAGGTTGCGCACGCTCACGATCAGCGAACCGTTCACCACGCCGGCGATGATCGTCCACTTCACGTCCTCGAGCTGGAGAAAGAAATCGGCGGTGTACGTAATGAAATCCTCGCGCGGCGCCTCTCCGACGAACGCACTGAACACCTGATCCTTCATGATGCCGTTCTCGCTGGCACGGGTCACGTACATGAGGCGTTCGAGCGTGATTTCCGCCCCCTCCATCTTTCTGATGAGCGCGGCGTCGGCGAGGGGATACAGGAACGTGAACGCTTCGAGGTCCACCCGGTTCGTGTGGCGGGCAAAGAACAGCGTGTCGGATTTGATCGCGTAGAGCATGGCGGTCGCCGTCCGCTCCGAGATGTTGACGTCGACGGCGCGCAGATGCTCGGTGAGAATCGTGGAGGTCGATCCGTAGTCTGCCCGGATGTCCTTGAAGACCGTGCTGTAACCCGGCTGCTCCGGGTGGTGATCGATCACGAGATCCGCACGATCCAGCTGGCCGCCGAAGTAATGTGGCTGAACATCCACCGTCGCGATCCGTTCGAAATCGTGGAACAGCGCAGGCGTGATCTGCTCCACATGGATATCCAGCATGTTCGCCATGCGCAGGTTCTCGGGCCGTGTCACGCCCTGCATGGCACCGATGATCGCGGTCGTCTTCGTCCGGCGGAGCAGGTTGCGCAGCGCGAGCCCGCTCGCGAGCGCGTCGGGGTCCGGGTCGTTGTGCAGCAGGATCAGAACGCGGTCGGCGTCCGCGAAGTACCGCTGATACTGCTGGACCCTCGCGCGCGTCATCGACCGGCTCAGTTCAGTCACCAGCGTCGGCTTGATCAGTTCCGGCAGCGTCATGTCCGTGACGTCCGGAAATTCTGCCTTCAGCGCGTCCGCCTCCTTTTCGGTCGTCTTCGTCGTATGCAACACGTAAATCAACGTGCCGCCCGCATCCCGGATGGCAGATAGCACTTTCTTGATGCCGCGGCGGCCGTCGTTCTCGACGATGAAGCAGGTGCTGGGAGAGAGGTCAGCTTTGATGTAGGTGTCGACGCGGCGGGGGTCGCCGGTCGTCACCTCGATGCCGGCGTCGTGCAGGCGCCGCGCCAGAGGGCCGCCCTCGAGGAGGAATTCGACCTCGAAGCTCCGGATCAGAACATCGTCCAGAGCGCGGATGACCAGCTCGTCCTGACAGATAGCAAAAACGCGCACGTCAGCCGAGCCTCGACGTGGCTGGCCTGACCGGTCCCACGGTGTCCATGCCCAGAGGCCCATTATACGCCGTGGTACCATCGCCTGTCCGCATGCGCGCCGCCCTCCTTTCGTCCGTCGTCGTCCTGGCTGGCGCGCCGGCGTTCGCGCAACCGGTCCCACCTTGCGCAGCCTGCATTGCCGTCACCGTGGATCCCGGGCAGGTTCTGGTGCTTCCCGCATCGCTCGAAGGGCTCGACGTGCTGGTGCGACTTGCGCCCGGGGAAGAACGTGCGGCAGCGGCCGCCCTGCGCGCCATCCGCGATCGCGGCGGCACCCCCGGTCTGCATATCGCGGGTGTGCCACGCGACGTCGACCCGCAGGTGGTGGCGCTGGCGAAGTCGGTCATCCTCGATCTCGGCGCCAGGCAGTCCCCTCCTGACGACGCCTTTGTTTACGATCTGAAAATGCGCGTGACGCAGGTGCGTTCGACGGCGCCCGAAGCGTTGCGGATCGGCATCGCCGCCGCTCCCGACGTCACGCGCGCCTTGATCGCACGTGACCTCGCACCCTATCTCGACTTCGTCGTATGGCTTGGCGAACCTGATCCTGAGATTCGGGGACCCGCACGATGGCGCGCCATGGCGGCGGCGGTACCGGCCCTACACAGCGTCCAACAAGCGCTCGTCGCGCAGCGCGACACCATCGACACCGAACGGTGGCTGTGGCGCGCCCCGGCGGACGCGATTGACGCAGGGCGCGTGCTCGCAGACCTTGCGCGGGCCGCATTGTTGCTGACGAACGGCCTCGCCCCGCTGCCGAACGTGCTGGTTCAGTGCGCGGGCGATGACGTCCCCGCGTATCTGAACCCGGCCACGCTCGACAAGGTCGCCTTTCTGCCCGAATGCCCCGCCGACTCTGCAGCGTCCGTATCGCCGCCGCAAGGGGCGGTGGAGCGGACGAGGCTCATGACGGGTGGGACGGTGATACGCGTTCTGAGCGCCGAGGGTGACCGGTTCTCGGACGCGACGCGGGTGGTCGCGGCGCGGCAACTGTCGGTGGTAGAGGTCGTCGCCCGCCACCAGGCTGCAGCGGCACGTCAATCCGCAGCCGTGCGCACGTCCATTGCCACCGGCACGCTGACGCTGACGTTCGAAGCACCAGGGTTTCCCGCGCCCGTCACGATCAGTTCAGAAGCGATCATCTACACGTCGCCGGATCGCAGCGAAATCGAGCAACGCGGAGTCCGCGTCAACGGCATCGAGTTCCGGGGGGACGGCGTACCGCGGCTGCCGATTATCGAGCCGGAGCGGATCGCGTCGGCACCGCTCGCGATCACGCTGACGGACATGTATCGGTACGTCCTGAGAGGACGCGAGCGGATTCTCGAGACAGACTGCTACGTCGTCGCGTTCGAGCCTGTCGCTGGTGCACGTCCGCTGTTCAAGGGCCACGCCTGGATCTCGGTTGAAAGCTTTGCGATGGTGAAGGTGTCGGCGACGCAGACCGGCCTGCGCGGCGCCATCGTGGCGTCCGAACAGACGGACGATTTCAAGCGCTACGACGGAGGCGTGTGGCTGCTCGCGCGGTCAGACGTCCGCCAGATGTACGAAGGCGCCGCCCACCGGACGCCGATTCACCGTGTGCTTGCGATCTCTCGTCACGAGATCAATCCGGCGACATTCGACGAGCGGCGCGCCGCGGCGTATGCATCCGCGTCGATCATGCTGCGCGACACGCCGCAGGGATACCGCTACCTCCAGCGTGCACGCGGCGGAGCCGCCGGGAGCGCCGAACCGACGATCGCATCCCGTGCGGACCGCGTCCGCACCCTCGCGATGGGGGTCATCATCGATCCGAATATCAGCCGGCCCCTGCCGTTCGCAGGCCTCAGCTACGTGGACTTCAATCTGTTCGGAACGGGCACGCAGTTCAGCGGGTTCTTCGGCGGCACGTATGCGCAGGTTGCGTTTTCGGTCCCGTCGGTTCGTGGCAGCCGCTGGCAGCTGGCCGGGCGCGCCTTCGGCATCGCGTCGTCGTATAACGACCGCGCCTTCGTCGACGGCCGTGAGATCTACGAGGACGACATTCGGCAGCGGCCGGCTCACGCTTCGGTCTGGCTGCTACGGCCGCTCAGCCCGCGGATCGCTGTGCGCGCTGGGTACGACCTGGATTACACTCACTTTGCGGCAGGGGACGCCACAACTGCGGCCTTCGTCGTGCCGCCAGCTCAGCTTGTGCACGCCGCCCGCCTCGCGATTGACAGCCAGCGTGCCGGCTGGAACTTCACGTTGTGGTGGAACCCCGCCATGCGGAGTGGCTGGCGCGCGTGGGGCCGAGGCGGCGAGTATCGACCGTCGCACCGGAGCTTCCAGCGTTACGGAGCGTCACTCTCGAGGTCAGCGGTGCTCACGCCGCGCCTCGTCGCGCGTGCGGAGGCGGCAGGGATGGGCGGCCGCGATCTCGACAGGTTCAGCCGGTACTCGTTCGGCACGTTCGATAACCGACTGCGTGGCTATCCGTCGGCGCTCGTGCGGTACGATCGCGGAGGCGTGCTTCGGGGGGCCGTTGGTTGGGCGGCGGGCAGGTTGGTGCGGCTCGACGGGTTCCTCGACACCGCATGGGTGCACGATCCCGGATTTGGCGCCGGCCTCCGGAACTACACGGGGATCGGCGGCGCGGTCGAGGCCCCCGCGCCGTTCGGCACGCTGCTCGCGCTCGAGTGGGGCTATGGGATACAGGGCATTGACACCACGGGCGGCCGCGGTACCCACGTCATGCGCGTCAGCGGCTACAAGGTGTTTTGAGGGCAGGAGGCGGCCGTGACACGCGCATCCGTGCTTGTGTTGCTCGCGGTGAGTGCCGGCATGACAGCTGGCGCACAGCAGCGCCCCATCCGCGTCGACATCGACCTGGTCCACTTCGGGGTCACAGTCACGGACAAAAAGGGCACGCCGATCACCGGCCTCGCCGCCCAGGACTTCGAGATTGTCGAGAGCGGGACCAAGCAGGCGGTCAAGTTCTTCGCCGCCGGAGATCCCGTCGCGGCTCCGCCGCTGCATCTCGGCTTTCTGGTCGACATGAGCGGCAGCATGACGGCGGACATCAGCGACGTCCGGACCGCCGCAATCAAGTTCCTGAAACGCAACGAGCACGCGGTCGACGTCACATTGGTCGACTTCGACACGGAGGTGCGGGTCGCGCGGTACGGCCCGAACGACTACCCACGGCTCATCGAGCGAATCCGGTCGCGCAGGCCGGACGGCTGGACGGCGCTGTACGACGCACTCGGCATGTACCTCATCAGCGTCGCCACAGACGTCGGTCAGAAGATTCTGGTCCTTTACACTGACGGCGGCGACACCCGCAGCACGACCACCTACAAAGACGTCGTGGATCTGCTCCGCGCGTCCGATGTGACGGTTTATGCCGTCGGGTATCTGGAACACCAGCCGAGCTCGGTCAAGATGGATCAGCGGATGCAGCTCCAGCGCTTCGCGCAACTCACCGGCGGGCAGGCATTCTTCCCGATGAGCGTCAAGGAGATCGACAAGCTGTACGACGAGGTCCAGCGAGAGATCGATGCGCGGTATACGCTGGGCTACAGCTCGACCAACGAACGCGCGGACGGCGCCTGGCGTGAGGTCCGCATCAAACTGACCAGGGCCGATCTCAAGGGAGCGAAGCTGCGTACGCGCGGCGGGTATTTCGCCCCCTTCAAAGAAGCCTCTCCCCCCCGCCACTGAACCAGCCTGTGGTACGATCGGAGGTTATCGTGCCTGTTCGAGGGCACGTCTGTACTTCCGAGGTATGGCTTCCAAATACGACCAGTTCTCGCTCGTCACCGACTTCGAGCTGCGCGGCGATCAGGCCCGTGCGATCGATGAGCTCGTCGAGGGCTTGAACCGGGGGGACAAGGCGCAGGTCCTGCTCGGCGTGACGGGCTCGGGCAAGACGTTCACGATGGCGCAGTGCATCGCGAGGGTCAACCGGCCGACCCTCGTGATGGCGCACAACAAGACGCTGGCGGCGCAGCTGTATCAGGAGTTCCGGCGGTTCTTCCCGAACAACGCAGTCGAGTACCCGACTCGTACATCGAGAAAGAAGCGACGATCAACGAGGAGATCGACCGGATGCGACTGTCGGCCACGCGGTCGCTGTTCGAACGCCGGGACGTCATCATCGTCGCGAGCGTCTCATGCATCTATGGGCTCGGGTCGCCCGAGGCCTACTACGGCATGATGCTGCCGCTCGAGCGCGGCCAGCGCATCCCGCGCGAACAGGTGCTGCGGAAGCTGGTCGATATCCAGTATGAGCGCAACGACCACGACTTCGGCCGCGGGGTGTTCCGAGTCCGCGGCGACATCGTCGAGGTGTATCTCTCGTATGAAGACCAAGCGCTGCGGATCGAATTGTTCGGCGACGAGGTCGACGAGCTCACGACGTTCGATCCGCTGACCGGGAAGACAATCCGCAAGCACGATAAGGTTGCGATCTACCCGAAAACCCATTTCGTGACCCCTCGGGAGAAATCACGCACCGCGGTGGAGAGCATCAAGGCCGAGCTGGCGTGGTACCGTGGGAAGCTGGAATCCGAGGGCAAGGTCCTCGAGGCGCACCGGCTCCACCAGCGCACGATGTTCGACCTGGAGATGATCAAGGAGATTGGGTACTGCCACGGGATCGAGAACTACGCCCGGCACCTGACGCAGCGAGAGCCTGGTGCGCCGCCCCCGACGCTGCTCGACTACCTGCCGGCTGACGCGCTGACGATCGTCGACGAGAGCCACCAGACGATCCCGCAGATCCGCGGCATGTATCACGGGGACCGGTCGCGCAAGGAAGTACTGGTGGCGTACGGCTTCCGGCTGCCGTCGGCCCTCGACAATCGGCCGCTGAATTTCGATGAGTGGCAGGCTCGCGTCGACCAGTTGGTGTTCGTGTCGGCCACGCCCGGACCCTACGAGCTCCACGGGTCGGGGGGCGTGGTGGTCGAACAGATCATCCGGCCGACCGGCCTGCTCGATCCGCAGATTGAGGTCCGACCGGTGCGCGGGCAGGTCGACGATCTGCTCGCCGAGATTCGCGATCGGGCCGCGCGGCGCGAACGCGTGCTCGTCACCACGCTGACCAAGCGGATGGCGGAGGACCTGACGCAGTACTATCAGGAGCTCGGCGTGAAGGTGCGGTATCTTCACTCCGACATCGACACGCTCGAGCGGATTCAGATCCTGCGCGATCTGCGCCGCGGCGAGTTCGACGTCCTGGTGGGGATCAACCTGCTTCGTGAGGGGCTCGATCTGCCCGAGGTCTCGCTCGTCGCGATTCTCGACGCCGACAAGGAAGGTTTCCTGCGATCGGGCGGCTCGCTCATCCAGACGGTCGGGCGCGCCGCGCGAAACATCAACGGCCGCGCCATCATGTATGCGGACAACATGACCCAATCGATGCGGCTGGCCATCAGCGAAACGGAACGGCGCCGGACGATCCAGGAAGCGTACAACCTGGAGCACGGCATCACCCCCGCGTCCATCGTGAAGGGAATTGACGAAGTGATGTCGAGCATTTACGAGCGGGACTACGTCACGATCCCTGCTGACGAACGTCAAGTCTTCCGGACGCACGCCGAGTTCGATGCGCACGTCACCGAGCTGCAAGCACAGATGAAGGCGGCCGCGGCCAACCTGGAATTCGAAAAGGCGGCCGGTCTACGCGACCGGATCAAGCAGCTGCGGACCGGCGAGCTTGGCCTTGCGGGATCCAGGCTCTGACGTGGCCGCGCTGATCGTCAGCTGGCTGAAGGCGGCATTCCTCGAAGTCCAGGAATATCTCCTGATGGTCGGAAAAACGGCGCGGGCGCTCGTCACGCCTCCGTTTTACATGCGGGACATCATCGACCAGTTCGAAGCGGTCGGCGTCGGGTCGCTGACCGTCGTGCTCCTGACCGGCATGTTCACGGGGATGGTGCTCGCGCTGCAGTCCGGGATCACGCTCGACCAGTTCGGGGCGCGGTCCATGGTCGGCCGACTGGTGAGCGCGTCGATGGTCAAGGAGCTCGGGCCCGTGCTGACGGGTCTGATGGTGGCCGGCCGCGTCGGGTCCGGCATCGCCGCAGAGCTCGGCTCGATGATGGTGACCGAGCAGATTGCTGCGCTCCGCGCGCTCGGCACGGACCCCATTCGCAAACTGGTCCTGCCCCGGATCCTGGCGGGCGTGCTGATGGTGCCGCTCCTGACCGTGGTCTCCACCGGCGTTGGGATGGTGGGCGCCTGGATCGTGACCATCACGGAGCTCAAAGTGGCCTCGAGCGTCTACTGGAACAGCGTCGTCGTCGGGCTGTTCATCCAGGACGTGTGGATGGGGCTCATCAAACCGTTCTTTATCGGGTTCGCGATTGCGAGTATCGGCTGCCACGTCGGTCTGCGGACGCAAGGTGGCACGCAAGGCGTGGGGCGCGCCACGACCAACGCCGTCGTCGCGAGTTCCGTCGCCGTGATTGCGGTCGATTTCCTCGTGACGAAGCTGCTCATCTCGTTGATGTACTGATGGCTATCCATTCAGCCCCACGCTCGCCGCTGCTCGACGAGGCCCTGGGACCCGGGGGACCGATTATCGTGTTCGATCGCGTGCACCTGGCGTTCGACGACAAGGTGATCCTGCGCGACATCAGCTTCACGCTCAAAACGGGACACACCAAGGTCTTCCTGGGCGCGAGCGGTGCAGGAAAGTCGACGATCCTTCGGCTGATACTGGGCCTGTTGAAACCGGACGCCGGTCAGATTTTCGTCAACGGCGAACGGGTAGACAACATGCCCGAAGACAAGCTGTTGTCGGTCCGCGGCGACCTCGGCATGGTGTTCCAGGAAGGGGCGCTGTTCGACTCCCTCACCGTCCGGGAGAACGTCGGCTATAAGCTGTTCGAGGAGTCGCGGACGCCGATCGCGCAGGTCGACGCGCGAGTGAAGGAAGTGCTGGGGTTCGTGGACCTGCTGGAGTTCATCAACCGGATGCCGTCCGAGTTGTCAGGCGGACAGCGCCGCCGCGTGGCCATCGCGCGGGCGATGGCGGCTAAACCGCGCATTTTGCTGTACGACGAGCCCACGACCGGGCTCGATCCGATCACCGCGCTGACCGTCGACGAAGAGATCATCAAGCTGCGCGACCTCGAAGGCGTCAGTTCGATCGTCGTCACTCACCAGCTGCGGGACGCGTTCTTCATCGCGGAGCACACGGCGGTGCGCACCGGCCCCGAACTGCGGTTCGAGAAGGCCTCGCCGCAGAAGGCGGACGAAGCCGAGTTCATCATGCTGAAGGACGGGGCGATCAACTTTGAAGGCAACGCCTCCGAGCTGCGAACCGAGGCGCACACGAATCCGTACATCGACGCATTTCTCTCGTAACCCGGTTGCGGGCAAGGACCGCTGCACATGCCAAGAACACGTTCGCTCGCGTGGTCGGAACTGAAAATCGGAATTCTCGCGGTCGCGGCGCTGACGCTGGCGATTATGATCATTTTCGCCGTGGGCGGGCAGGGTGGCTTCGCGTGGGAGCGATACGAGCTCAAGACGAAGTTCGCCGACGTGAAGGGACTCAAGTCCGGCGCCGTCGTCCGTGTCGCCGGGGTCGAGGTCGGTAAGGTGACCGATGTGGCCCTGGTGGGATCGGAAGTGCAGGTCACCCTCGAGGTCAACGAAGAGAACCAGCAGCGCATCACGACGGAGTCACGCGCGTCGATCGGCTCGCTGAGCCTGCTCGGCGAGCCCGTCGTCGACGTTAGCCCGTCGGTGCAGGGCACCCCGCTCAAGGACGGAGACTTCCTGCCGTCAGCGCGCGCTCCAAGTCAACTGGGCGACGTCGCGGAAGTGGCGACCCAGTCGCTCACCCAGGCGACGGAGCTGATGAAGGAGATCAGGGCGGGGAGAGGGACCGTTGGCAAGCTGTTCTCCGACGATCAGCTGTACCGCGAACTGAATGAGTTCATCGCCTCCGCGGAGGCAGTCGCCGGCAGCGTCAACCGCAGCCAGGGGACGCTCGGAAAGCTCGTCAACGATCCCGTCGCGTATCAACGGCTGAACGCCTCGCTCGCGAGCATGCAGG
The DNA here is from genome assembly GCA_020200195.1 of Acidobacteriota bacterium. Lineage (GTDB taxonomy): Bacteria > Acidobacteriota > Vicinamibacteria > Vicinamibacterales > 2-12-FULL-66-21 > JAIVJE01. The sequence continues at coordinate 11,144 of JAIVJE010000042.1, forward strand.
AGATGACGCGTCGTCTGAACGCCGGGGAGGGCAGCCTCGGGCGCCTGCTGAAAGACGATGCGATGGCCAGGTCGATGACGTCCGCGTCGGGGAACATCGACCAGCTGACCGCGCGGCTGAATCGCGGCGAGGGGACCGCGGGGAAACTCCTGACTGACAAGGAGCTGTACGAACGGTTCAACGCGCTGGCGGGTCGCATGGAGAAACTCCTGGCCGCGCTCGACAAGGGGCAGGGCAGTGCCGGGGCGCTGCTGCACGACAAGCAGTTATATGAGAACATGAATGCCGCCGCGAGCGAGGCCCGCGCGTTGATCGGCGACATCCGGAAGGACCCTCGAAAGTATTTGAACGTGAAGGTGAGTATTTTCTAGTGCCGCCGCGCGTTGGCACCATGAAAGCGAGGCAGTGATGGCGAGAAGCGACAGCGATGCTGCGGCAACGGTCGTCGTGGCGTTCGTGCTTGGCGCGGTGACCGGCGCAGCCGTTGCGCTCCTGATGGCGCCGGCGACGGGCGAGGAGACTCGCCGGATTCTGGCGGATCGCGCGCGCGAGGCGAGCGACCGGGCCAATGACGTGGCGCGGCAGGGTCGCGAGTTCATCAACCAGCAGCGGGATAACCTCTCGTCGGCCATCGACCGTGGCCGCGAGGCGTACAACCAGGCCCGCTCTGGCGGTGCGCCGCGCTCACCAACTGACGTCGGGGATGCTTTGTGAACTGGACCGAGATCTTCCTCGGTACGATTGCCCTGGGCGTGCTGGTCATGGCGCTGATCCAGGTCGGCGCCATCATCGCGGCGGCGCGCGTGGCTCGTCAGGCGCAGCAGACACTTGCGTCGATCCAGCATGAAATCCGCCCGCTCATCGCCAAGGCGAGCGCGGTCATCGAAGAGGCGTCACGGACCGCGACGCTCGCGACCGCCCAGGTGCACAAGGTCGATCGACTCGTGAGCGACCTCACACGGCGCGTGGAAGAGACCGCCGGGATCTTGCAGCACGCCATCGTCGCGCCGGCGCGGGAGGGACTGGCGATCGCGGCCGCCGTCAAGGCGACGCTGATGGCGTTGCGTGGGTTCCGCGGCATGCGGTCGGCTCACGGCCGGCATGCAGACGACGAAGATCCGCTGTTTATCGGTTGATGCTTGTAGTTCTTGGTGACACGTGTAGTCCTTGGTCCTTGGTTGACGCTTGTGGTCCTTGGTCCTTGTGAACAACACTAAGCACCACAAGAACTAAGGACTAAGGACTTCAAGATTCACCAAGGACTACAGGGTTCACCAACATCGAGGTTCAGGTCATGCGAATCAGCCTGGGATCCCGCGTCTCCGTACTTGCGCTGCTGCTGGCCGCGCTGGGCTCTCTGCTGCCGGCGACGGCGGCGCGCGCGCAGGAGTCGAAGTCGGCGCCCGGGCGCCCGCCGCGAAAGAGCTCGCGCAGATGCTCCAGAAGGCGAAACTCGATAGCATCGCGGCGCTCGACCCCTCAGAACAGGGCACGTTCGTAGCGGCCCTCTTCTTTGGCAGCCAGCTCCTGGTCGTCTCGGCGAAGTACGCCGCCCCACCCCTGCTGCTTGACAAGCTCACGCGCAAGGATTACCGCGACGTGTACATCGACTTGAACTCCGCGGCCGTTGCGGGAACGAAGGTGTTCGTCATGGACCAGAACGCCGACGGACTCGTGGCGCGTCCGGCCGGCGCGCAGCCCTACGACACCTGGGAGCAGGCCAACAAGCAGACCGCCTTCAACGGGGAGTGGAAGAAGGCAAAGATCAGCGAAGCGGAGTATATGAAGACGTTCGCGGTCGCTGATGAGCGCTATGCCAAAATGCTTGCCCTGCTCGCCGCGCAGGCGAAACAGGGCGGCTCGGGGTCGTGGTAAGCTAACCAGATACTGACAGTTTTTCGGTGTTGGGTGAAAGGGCCTCGTCGGTCACGCCTCAGGTTGCGGCGGAATCACGACCTCAAATACGTGGACGTTCTCTCCCAATCCCTTTATGGGAATGCCGCCGCGCGCGCGGGTCTCGACATCAGATTTGAGGAGCTCGCGGCACCGGCTCGAAATCAGGATGCCTCCAGGCGACGCGTTCGATTCGAGCCGCTGCGCAAGATTCACCGAAGCGCCCAACACCGTATAGGACAGCCGTCGGGTCGATCCCATGTTGCCCACGACGACGGGCCCGGCCGTGAGGCCGATGCGCACTCGGAGGGGGCCGTCGTCCTCACCAATGACCCACAGCCCGGCCGAGCGCGCGATGCACTGCTGCATTGTGATCGGCGCCGCGACAGCCGTGTCCACATGATCCGGCTGCACGTCGGGCGCGCCGAAAAACGCCATCAAACCGTCGCCGATGAACTTGTCGACCGTCCCGCCATGCGCGAACACGATCTCCACCATCTCGCTGAAGTAGCCGTTCAGGAAATGACGAATTTCGTCTGGCTGCGCCGCGGCGGTGCGGCTCGTGAACCCCACGATGTCGCTGAACATGATGGTCAGCTCCCGCTTCTCCCGCCCTCCGTGACGAAGGTGGGGTTCGCGATGATGCGCTCGACCATAGGCGGAGGAAAATGCATCGAGAACGTCCGCTTGAGCAGCTGCCTTTCACGTTCTTCGGAGAGATATCGTGCCGCGAGCATCGCGGCCGTACTGGCAGCGAGCGGACGCCGGGACCAGCGGTGGGATGACCCGATGGTAATGAAGAAAGCTGGCGCCGATTACTGACCCGAGCACCGCGGCGAGGCCAATGGCGATTGCGAGGAATCCAGCTGACGATCCGCGCACCGCGCCGAACACCAGTACCGCGAGCAGTCCAATCTCGAGACCCACCAGAAGGGCGGGCGGCGCGTCGGGCAGATAGGTCCCGGCCAGCATGATGCTGAGCGCCGTAGCATGGAGTGCCGGCAACGGCATACGCGGATCGATGGCCGTGGCCCCCACGTCCGAGCCCGTAGACACGTCGCAGAGAACGATGAAGCAGTGACGCAGTTCTTCCAGCCACTGCTCCTGGGTATCGCGATTCGAAAGCCCCGCCAGAGGTCCTCGAATCGATAGTGCGGCAGCCGGTTGCTGTCCCACGGCCGGAAAATTCATC
>JAIVJE010000335.1 GCA_020200195.1 Acidobacteriota bacterium
TCCGTACGGAGATAAGGGCATCTCTGAGCGGAGTTTGGGGCGTTACTCCATTCGCCGGGCGCGTACCTCTACAATCAGTGCTCACGGTGGACGGCACGGGTCTGGCAACAAAAACGTGATCCGTGTTGAGGAGCGCTATGGAGCCGAACGTCGGATGGTGATCCCGAATCGTGTGGGCGCAGGCACGGGTAGTGTCGCCGATGCCGACGGCACGTTCCAGTGGCCGCCGCCGAAAGACGACGGCGGCGGCGAGCTGTTGCGTGTTCCCGACGACGGCAGCGAACCGGTTAAGGCGCATGCCACGCCCGCCAGGGAACTCGCGCCACACGATGCGACGCAGCCCGAGCCCCAAGACGCGCCGTCGGCTCCCGGCATCACCCCGCAGACGCCTAATCCAGAGGACGCGTCCTACTTGCGTCTACAGGAGGCTCTCCGCCGACCACCACCGACGCCCCCGGAAAGCATAAGGCAAACCTATCACCCGCTGGAGAGACGACTCGCACGTCCGGGATTGAGGCGTCCCGCAAGAACCTGGCTGCGCTCTCACATGTTCGCGGTGGCGTTCGCGCTGCTGGCCCTGGTCGCCGTTTTCGAGGGGGCTTACATCCTTCGACCGGGTTGGTTCCGCAGCGCCAGTCCCGCGACTGTGGTCCCCGACGTACCGCTCGCAGCAGCGCCCAAGGCCGTGGCGGCCGAGAGCGGAGCAGGGCGCCCGAAAGAGGCGTCTGAAAGCACCGGCACAACCGGCGCTGCGCGCGGAGGTCGTCTCAGCATCCGCAGCGAGCCATCCGGTGCGCAGGTGTCTATCGATGGTCGCTCCTATGGCCTGACCCCCTTGACACTCGCCGTCACACCCGGTGAGCGACGGATCGTGCTCAAACTTGACGGCCGTGAGGTGCGGCAGACTGTTCGAGTTGAGCCCGGGGGCACGGCGTCCGTCATTGCGCCGATGAGCAAGCCGACAACGTCTACCTCAGGTACCTCCGGCTGGATCGCAATCGTGTCAAAAGCCGAGCTGGACATTTTCGAGGATGGTGTGCTCGTGGGAAGCACGCGCAGCCCGCAGGTGATGATGCCGACAGGTTTGCACACGCTGCGGCTCGTAAACGAGACGCTTGGCTACGAGCGCACCCAGCAGATACGCGTCGAGCCGGGCAAGGTTGCGCGTGTCAGCCTCGCGTTGCCAGACAGCACGATCCACTTGAACGCGCAGCCGTGGGCGGAGGTCTGGATCGACGGCAAGTCTGTTGGTGAGACGCCGATCGGCAACCTTCCGCTCCGCATCGGCACGCACGAGATCGTCTTCCGACATCCGGAACTCGGCGAGAAAACAGTGTCGACGGTGATCAAAGCCGGTGCGCCCACCCGCGTGACCGTCGACTTGCGCAAATGAATTGGTCGAGCGGCGCCAAGTGTGAGCCAACATGAGTACCACAGCATCGAGAGTGGCCGCGCCAATCGTTTTGAGCCTGGTCTTCAGTTTCGGATCTCCGGCCTCCGTTCGGGCCCGGCAGGACTCGCAGGCTCAAGGCGGGCCTCGGCTCGCCGAAATCAAAGGATTGTACGAATCGGCGGAATACGATCGGGCGCTGGCTGCCGTTAACCGTGCCAATCCAGCAGTCCTGATGCTCGGAGAGGCACGGGAAATTGAGATATACGAGGCGCTCTGCCTGCTGGCTCTCGGCAAGAAGGTCGAAGCCGACGCGAAGATTGAAGGCGTCATCCGAGCAGAGCCTCTCTATCAGCCCTCCACCGACCTCCCGAACCGTCTCCGTGCTCTCGTGGACGAAGCGCGGAACCGTCTGAGACCCGCGCTTGCGCAGTCACATTACATAGCTGGGAAGGAGCTGTTCGACGCGGAAGAGTACGAGGCAGCCGTCGCAGAGTTCGCGCTGGTGCTGCAACTCACGGACGTGCCGGCCGACAGGTCACGATCAGAATTTGGCGACATGCGGATCCTCGCAACGGGCTTCCGCGATCTGTCGGTGCGGGCGATCGCAACCTCGAAGCCGCGCGTGTCGGAGGCCCCGGCTCCGCCCCCACCGCGTCCGCCGGACGCACCGGTGGTCCCACCGGTCGCCGTTCGGCAGAACCTGCCGCCATGGCCAGCGAGCTCCGGGGGCTTGCGAAGAGAAGCGCAAGGGCTCGCGCCGCTCAATGGCGTGCTCGAGATCGTTATCACAAAAACCGGCACGGTCGGCTCCGCGAAACTCATCAAACGCATCGAGCCGTTCTACGACACGCTCCTCCTGACCGCGGCCAGGCAATGGAGGTATCAACCGGCCACGCGCAATGGCGTCCCGGTTGAGTATGTCAAGACACTCGCAATAGCAGTAAACATCCGCTGAGAACCCCCGACTCCTGGGATTTCTCGGGATGTCCGACCAGCCGCCAGGACAGACGGTCGTGTTCTACGATGGGGTCTGCGGGCTCTGCAACCGCTTCGTGTGGTTCGTGCTGCGCCGCGATCGGCAGAAACGGATCCAGTTTGCGCCGCTGCAGGGTGAGCTGGCCCGCACGGCGCTGGCCGGCCACGACCGCGACGCGGCCCACCTCCAGACTCTGTACGTGATCGCCGACTGGAGCTCGCCGCGCGCGCGGCTGCTCGACCGATCGCGTGCCGTCCTCCACGTCCTGCGGCAACTCGATTGCCGCTGGCGGTGGGCGGCACGCGTCGCGAGCCTCATCCCACTGCCACTGGCCGATGCGGTGTATGGTGTCATCGCTCGCGTTCGGTACTCCCTGTTTGGACGCCTGCCCGCGTGCCCGCTGCCGCCGGCCGAATGGCGTGAGCGCTTTCTCGAGTGCGGTCCCGATTGATGCCGACTCGGCCCCAGAACGATTTCAACTACACCATTCTCAGCGTCACGGCGCATCGTCCGTGGCCGATGCCGGCGTCTCCGTGGATCATGACTCAGACGTGGCACGACCTCCTGTTCGCGCACTGGCCGGTCGCTGTGGAGGCCCTGCGCGAGCTCGTGCCCGCCGCCTTCGAGATCGAGATGTTCGATGGCGAGGCGTGGCTGGGCGTGGTTCCGTTTGACATGACCAATGTCGCGCCGCGCGGAGTGCCTGCGCTGCCCTGGCTATCGGCATTCCCCGAGCTGAACGTCCGCACCTATGTCCGTGTGGGCGGCAAGCCCGGTGTGTACTTCTTCAGTCTGGACGCCGCGAACCCGGTGGCGGTGGGCGTTGCTCGAACGCTTGTCCATCTGCCGTACTACTCGGCGACGATGAGCGTCACCGAGCGCGACGGGTTCATCGAGTACCGGAGCCGGCGAACCTCCTCGCACGCAGCCCTGGCCGAGTTCACAGCCCGCTATCGACCGACCGGCCCTGCCGGCCAGCCCGCCGCAGGGACTCTCGAGCATTTCCTGACGGAGCGGTACTGTCTCTACACGGTGGACAAGTCGGCGCGCGCGTACCGGCTCGACATTCATCATGCACCGTGGCCGGTGCAGCGGGCTGAAGCGGAAATCACACGAAACTCGATGGCCGAGGCCGCCGGGATCCACCTGCCCGCACGGCCACCCGTGCTGCACTTTTCGCGGCGTCAGGACATGGTGGCGTGGCCGCTGCGTGCGATCGCTGACCAGTAGCGCGGATCGAGCAGTCGATGGACGATTACTTTCCGGTCACGTGTCCGTACTGCGGGGAGCAGGTCGAACTCTACGTCGAGCCGGATGTGGAAGGCCGCATGGTGCAGGACTGCGAGGTCTGCTGCAATCCGTGGCTCGTTCGTGTATCCCGCGACGGGGACGAGCGGAGCGTTACCGTGTCGCGCGGGGATGGATCCGAGTGATCGGTGCGAGGCCGGGCGAGATCGCCATCACAGAAAAGGGGCGCCGGCGCAGCCGGCGCCCCGTCAACGTCAGCGCAGGATATTGCGTGCGCCGTAACCCGTAAAGTCCCGCTCGAGTGTTGCCGCATGCGCATCGTCGCGCGCGCGCGTCCCGATCACGATCCCGCCTTCCTTGATCCCGCGCTCGTAGTCCGCTGCGCGGTCTTCCGGAATGCCCGCGCCGATGAGCGCGCCGAGCAGCGTTCCGGTCGCGCCGCCAGCTCCCGCGCCGGCGATCGCGCCCGCAATCGGACCGGCAACCACCAGACCGAGGCCCGGAATAGCGATGGCCGTCGCGGCCGCAACCAGCGCTCCGAGCGCCGCGCCGACACCGATACCGATGCCGCCGCCGATGCCCGCGCCTTCCGCGGCCTTGCTGCCTTCCTTGAACTCCTGGCCGGGACGGACGTCACCGAAGTGGCGCTTCCGGGTTTCATCGGACATCAGTACGCTGATGTCACCGGACTTGTACCCGTGACGCGTCGTCAGGTCCTGGTAGGCCTTGCCGGCGCTCTCAGGGCTGTCGTACATCCCGGTGACGAGGTTCCGGCTGCCGCCGGCGGTTCGGCCGCGCACGCCATCAGTCTCGTCGAAGACATCGTTGTTGGCCTGCCGCGCACGGCCTTCCGCGTTCTCGCGCTCTCCCTCGCGTTCCAGGGAGCTGTTGCCGCTCACCGCACCGACCGCATCTTTCGTCGCACCCTTTACCCGCTCACCGAACGCCGAGGCCTCTTCCGCGACCGAGTCGTCTTTGTACTTTCTCTCGTCTGTCATGCATCACCTCAGATTCAGATCACGTGTCCGCGTCGCCCGCACGGGTGCCTTCACCGTGCAGAATTGTGCAATACAGCAAGGCTCCTGCCACGCCGGATGGTGCCCAATCCTGCGAAAAATGCGGAGATTTGTGGTTGAGGTGAGTAACGGCCGGGTGTGATCAGAAATGCGCGACGTACATTTCTGAGGTTGGGCGTATGTCGCGACTGCGCCGGTGTGTCAGGTTCGCTCGGTGCGTAAGAGTTTGCCGAACGCGAACCTAACGAACGAAACCGAACCCAACGAACCAACCGAACCTGATGAACCTGCCGAACCCACTCAGTGTTTTCGTAAGCCCGGTGTGTCGGAGGCCGGGCGCGCCGCTCCTGCGGACGCCGAGCCGACAAGGGCGGGTTCAGAGGATGCGTTCATGCCGGTCCACACTTCCGCACAGGCCACACACCGATAGTGGATGAATCGTCCTCCCCCGTTCGTCTGCACTACGCGTTCGCAACGGCAGAAGGGGCACGGAAACTGGAACGATGTCTTGGCGCTCATGCGAGAGGTTCCCTTGGGGCGTGATGGTGCGGCCAGTCCGCCAACTCCGGTTGCGAGCGTTCGAACCGCGGCATCTCGACGTTCGTGCGCCGTTCGAGCCAGATGTTCGCGCACAGGGCAACGTCCACGACGAGTGCGTTGAAGATAGCGATTGTGAGGCACAGCCTGAGTGTTGTCCGCGCGTTCATGCGGACCCGAACATCAAAATCGTTGCCAGATTCGCTTTCTTCGCACTGCCTCAGCGATTTCGATTAAGGTCTCCGGCAGGAAGACTTTTGGCGCAGTAGGATCAGACAACACTCGCCGGAATCGCGACATAACAGCTGTGTTGCTTCGGTTGGGCAAAATGTACGGCAGTTCTAGGCCGGAAACAGCTGATTCCTGAGGACACGAGGGCCTTCGTTGAAGTCGGCGCTCGGCATATCTTTTGCTCCCACGTCGCTGCTCCACTGGTCAGTATGCAAACTGAATTTCTTGCGGGCGTAAGCCCGACCGGCCCCTCCCACATTGTCGGTGCCAGCACCGGGCTCGCCGAAATCGTAAAGCTGGCGCGACGCGCCGCCGCCGGCGACGCGAAAGTCCTCATCACTGGCGAAAGCGGCGTTGGGAAGGACCTGGTGGCGACCGAAATCCATCGGTTCTCTCCACGCAGGAATGGCCCCTTCATCGCGGTGAACTGCGCCGGCTTGACGGAAACCCTCCTGGAATCCGAACTGTTTGGCCATGTCCGGGGCAGTTTCACCGGCGCGTACCGGGACAAAATCGGCAAGCTCGAACAGGCGGATGGCGGAACGTTGTTCCTGGACGAAGTGGGGGAGATGAGCCTGCGCATGCAGGCCATGCTGCTGCGGTTCCTCGAACAAGGAGAAGTGCAGCGGGTCGGGTCGGTGCGCGGAACGCGCCGCGTCGACGTCCGCGTCGTCGCCGCCACCAACCGCAATCTGGGCGAGCGTGTCGCTGCGGGCGACTTCCGCGAAGACCTGCTGTATCGGCTCCGCGTAATTCACATCCACGTTCCGGCGCTGAGGGACCGACGCGCGGATGTTCGACCGTTGATTGCGCACTTTGCGTCGGTGCGCGGCCGCAACGCGCAGTTTTCCGACGAGGCGGTCACGCTGCTCGAACGGTATCGGTGGCCGGGCAACGTCAGGGAGCTGCAGAACGTCGTCGAGCAGGCGATTTGGCAGTCCGGCGGCGAAGAGATCGGAGCGGCGCATCTGCCGTCGTGCGTCTCCGCCGTTGATCAATTGCTTCAGGTGCGAGAGCGCCGCAGGCAGGTCGCGGATGACCTCTACGACGCACTCGTGACCGGCGGCTACTGTTTCTGGGAACATATCCACCCGTTGTTCCTGACGCGCGATATTACGCGGCACGATATCCGAGAGCTGGTGCGCCGTGGTCTGCAGACCACCCGGGGTAATTACCGTGGGCTGCTCGCCTTGTTCCGCATGCCGGCCGAGGACTACCAGCGCTTCCATAATTTCCTGACAGCCCATGGCTGCAAGGTGGAATTCCGCGAGTTCCGCAGCACCGACTCGGCGCCGCTGCGCCGCCGGCGCAGTCGGGCACTCCTCGCTGAACGTGCGACGGACGAAAGCGTGCGACCCGGTCGCGACGCGCGTGCCTGAGACATCCGAACCCCTCGACTACCTTCGACGCTTCCTCCTTGCGGGGAGGAATACGGACGGCGGCTGGGGGTACTACCCGGGCAAGTCGAGCCGCCTGGAACCTACCTGCTGGGCGCTCCTGGCATTAGACCTCCGATCACAGGACGCTGATGTGTTACGCCGTTGGCCGACCTCGCGGGGCCTGCTACAGGAACTGCGCGGCGGCGGGCCGAACTACGGGTTTCACGCGCTTGGTCTGCTCACGCTGCTGGCACTGAACGTCGAACACGAGACCGGCAACGACGCCATTGCTGCCGCGATGGAAGGCGTAAAAGGCGTGGCCCTCCCGCC